>CAISSD010000037.1 GCA_903887975.1 uncultured Legionellaceae bacterium
AAACACTCCGTTGCCCGCTTAATTGGCGCACCACCGGGTTATGTTGGTTATGAAGAAGGTGGTTATTTAACCGAAGCGGTACGAAGAAGGCCTTATTGCGTTATTTTATTGGATGAGGTTGAAAAGGCCCACACTGATGTGTTTAATATTTTACTGCAAGTTTTGGACGATGGGCGTTTAACCGATGGTCAGGGACGCACGGTTGATTTTCGCAACACGGTGATTGTCATGACATCCAATATTGGATCAGCACTCATTCAAGAAATGGGCAGTACATGCAGCTATGATCAAATGAAAACAGCCGTCATGGAGCAAGTTTCACAACATTTTAGACCGGAATTCATCAATCGAATTGATGATAATGTTGTGTTTCACGCCCTAACCAAAGCGCAAATCAAATCCATTGCCCTGGTACAAGTTCATCGCTTACAAGAGCGACTGATGACCCAAGATCTAACGCTTGATGTCACACCCAGTGCGTTGGATTATTTGGCAGAAAAAGGCTTTGATCCGGTTTATGGGGCAAGACCCTTAAAGCGCACCATTCAACAACAACTGGAAAATCCACTGGCGCAATCGTTACTCAATGGAACATTTAAACCCAAACAAACCATCAAAGTAACGCTTAAAGATGGCACATTGGTGTTTTCGGCATAAAAAACCACGCCAACCCTTGCAATCGTTGTTTGGTTTGTTATAATGCTCGCGAGTTGCCGGGGTGGCGGAATTGGTAGACGCGCCGGATTCAAAATCCGGTGGTGGTGACACCGTGTCGGTTCGACTCCGACCCTCGGTACCATTAAATTTTTTTTGGAATTTAATGGTACTCAAAATCAACTGGGTGTAGAAAAAACACCGCCTGAGTTTTCTAGTTGATTGGTATTCGCAGAACCCGCAATAAAATCATGATGTTGTGACAACAAAATCAGTTCTGGGGGCGTATAAGGCAAAAATTTTTTTGATGCTTTGCATTCCTCATTTTGCTCATCAATTTTATTCATCCCAAAATCCCCCCTACTGTAAAATCAAAACCCCAACATTAGTGCAATTCATCACCGCTTGACCAGAAACATTCGAACAAGGATTGGTAGCATTAAGCGAAATGCAAGTTGAGGTTGACACCACCACGCCCGCCACCATTTGCCCTAATGTAAAAGAGTAGGGCATGGGTTGTTGCTGACAAACAAGAGCTGATCCATAAGGGCTATTTGGTGCAAATGAATAAAATCCATCATAAAACACAACACTGTGGTTGTCATTAGGATAAAAGGTATATTGATTGTTATAAAGGCCGCAAGCCGTATCATTGTAAAGAATCAACTTGATTTGGTCGACCGTTTTAGGCCCATTGGTGACCTGAAACGGACATTGGCCATTGATGCCAAAAAACAATAAATCTTGTTTGACTTGTGCGCAAAGATTAAAAGGCATCACCAAAAAAACAAACGCCCCAATGAACATCCCCGTTTTTAATTGCATTCATCACATCCTGATTTATGACAACTCATTCATCATAACCCCAAAACAACCTCAATGCCTAGAAGTTTTATTGTTGATGGACGTCAAAACCGCATCAACACATCAAGGGCAAAACCATCACCGATTTTTGGTTTGTCTTCATCAATAGCCTTCATCATCTTCACTAAAATACTTTGTTTATTAGCTTCTAGAGATTCGTTTTGATACTCTTGTTCGAATGCGTGTAATTTTTGGTACAATGCCGTGCTGGTTTAATTTTATATTTGATATACCTTACTTGGTGAAATATAATGATCATAACCTTATCAAATATAGGGAAACAAGCTAGTGCCAACCATTAGTACTTTTTACGGAATATTAATCCAAATGTTTTGGGGTGATCATGCGCGGCACCATGCCTCGCCGAGCATTGGCTCTGGTATTGGAATGGGCCTTTCAACATCGCGCAGAATTACTGGAGGATTGGACATTATGCGAACAAAATCGATCGCCAAAGAAAATTTCACCTCTGGAATAGTGCCCACGGCACCGTGGCGTTTAAAAACAGTTAAACCTCTTGTTGATTATGAACTTGAAGTTGAATTCAATGATGGGACACATGGATTTGTTGAAATGACTCAATTAATCATGAGTCGTGAAGCAGGTGTGTTTTCTGCGCTCAAAAATAAAGACATTTTTAATAAAGCGTATCTTGAATACGGGGTTATTACCTGGCCTGGTGAAATTGACTTAGCACCTGATGCGATTCATGATGACATCAAAAAAAACGGAAAATGTAT
>CAISSD010000038.1 GCA_903887975.1 uncultured Legionellaceae bacterium
GTGGGGGCTTCAGAAGGGGTCTATGATGCAGGGCTTGGAGAAAGTACCGATATGTGTTTTTTGGCGCAACAGTGTTTGACGCATTTACCACATGCTTCATTGATGTTTGCAGGATTTTCTTTTGGTTCTTATGTGGCTTATCGTGCGGCCCAAACCTTGCCTGCATCGTTATTAATCTCTATTGCGCCACCTGTACATCACTATGATTACACGCACTCAATCCCCACACCTTGGGTGGTCGTGCAAGGGGGTGATGATGATGTGGTGTCAGAAGGGTTGGTTGTTGATTTCTTTGCACAACATCATCCCCATGTGGCGCCGATTTGTATGACGCATGCGGGACATTTTTTTCATGGACAATTGATTGCATTGAAATCCATTTTATCCCGTGAAATACAAGCCATCATTAAGGATTGTTAATGCTTATCACACGTTACAACGAAGCAGTACAACAAGAAACGATTAAAAATAATCCACAACAATTGGACATTGTTTTGCATCTGCAACGGGTGCTGGATGAATTAAAGACCAAACGCTGGTTTTGGTTTTTAAATAAAAAGATCATCAAAGGTATTTATTTGTGGGGATCGGTTGGTGTTGGTAAAACATTTTTGATGGATTTATTTTATAATGAAGTTTCAAGTAGCAAGAAAATGCGGGTGCATTTTCATCATTTTATGCAACAAATTGATGCTGATTTACGCGCATTGCAAGGGACTAAAAATCCGTTGCAGCACATTGCCAATCAGCTTTTGGGCTCGATTAAAGTATTGTGTTTGGATGAATTTTTGGTTGAAGATGTTACCATTGCCATGATTTTGGCCGAACTCATGCCTTTGCTGTTGCATCAGGGCATGGTAGTCATCATCACCTCCAACACCAAGCCGGATGATTTGTATCTTAATGGTGCGGCACGTGAGCGTTTTTTGCCTGTGATTGCGATGATTCATGAGTATTGCGAGGTATTGAGTTTATCGTTGCCAACCGATTATCGTATGGGCAGGGTGAGTGAGTTCGAGGCTTATTTGTACCCATTAACACCCGAAACGCAACAAAAATTAACAGTAGAATTTAATCACATCAGCAAGCAATCTGAGCATCAATCGGGTGATTTGATGGTACAAAATCGTCAAATTTCTTATTTATGTTGTGCTCAGCGTGTGGTTTGGTTTCGGTTTGATGTTTTGTGCAACATCCCACGAAGTCAGTTGGACTATTTAGAGCTTGCCAGGCGATTTGATGTTTTATTCATCAGCGACATACCTCAATTAAGTCCCGATGACACCCAGCAGGTGGTGTTGTTTATTCGTTGTGTGGATGTTATGTATGATGCGGCGGTTTTATTGGTGTTGTCGGCCGCGGTTTCATTGGATGCGTTGTATGTTGAAGGCCCAATGCTTGAGTCTTTTCAGCGAACATTGAGTCGTTTGCATGAGATGCAATCACAAGATTATTGGGCACGACATGTGGTTTAGTTAATTCAATAGCCATATTGCATCATTTAAGTAAGTTGCAAAGACCAACCAAGCAAAATAAGGCACAAGCAGCACCTTCATCCATTGGTTGTTTTTTATTGAACAAATAGTCAACAAGGTTAAACAGGTGAGGATCAAAAGCCAGACCAAGCTAAACCCAATCCAATGGCATTGAAAAAAAAGTAGCGTCCA
>CAISSD010000039.1 GCA_903887975.1 uncultured Legionellaceae bacterium
CATCATCGAATCGGCGGTACACTTTATGGCCGAATCCATACGCATTTTAGCGCACGATCACCAACAAGTGTTCATCACCAACCCAAAATCAGGCTGTACCATGGAAATGATGGCCAAAGATTTTATGGTTGAACCTGCTTTTATGGAGCTAAATGAGCGTTATGGCAGTGAGCATATTTTACCTGTTTGTTACATGAATACTTCAGGTCGCGTGAAGGCCATGACGGGTGCTCAAGGAGGTGCGGTATGCACCAGCTCCAATGTCAAACAAATTTTTCAATGGGCGATGCGTCAAAACAAAAAAATCTTGTTTATTCCTGATAAGCACATGGGTGAAAATGTTGCTTTTTGGCTTGGCATGGACAATCTGGCTTACTGGCCAGGTGGAACCGAAGGTGCCCAATATTCTTTACAAAATGTCGATGCTCAAACATTAAAACGCTTTGACGATGCCGAACTGATTCTTTTTTCAAGTGAATGTGCTGTGCATACCCATTACGAGCCTTATATGTGCGACTACTGGCACAGACAGGGTTTTAATACCGTGGTGCATCCAGAATGTCGCAATACCGTGATCAAAGCGGCCAATCATGCGGGATCAACAGCGTTTATTTGGGATCACGTGTTTCACGATCGCGCCAAAACCAAACGTTATGCCATTGGGACAGAAAATCACATGGTTGAAAATTTAAAACAAGCATGTCTGGCACGAGGCATTACGGTAATGAACCTTGCTGAGGCACCACAAGAATCGGATAAGACGCTTATGGGGTGTGGCTGTGCCACGATGTCTCGTAACGATCCCCCGCATTTGGTGGCTTTGGTTGATTTGTTGCGTCAAGGTAAAACTTTGCCCTACAACGAAATCAAAGCGGGTGATGTGGTGAATGAGTTTAGTGGTGTACGACATCGGCTAGAAACCAACGATCAAGCGTGGATCATCGACAATGCCAAAAAAGCATTGCACATGATGATAGACATCACTGAGGGGCGTATTTAAGCCGATACACACTGACCAGAGCAATCATTTGTGTTTGTTCCACCAACACAAATAAACCCAGGATCCCTACAATCACTATGTTTGTTGCATTTGGTTGGAGGGCACGCCCAGGTGAAACTTGATAAAAAAGACACAATCAACATCCAACCCATCATGGATTGCTTCTGCTTCATGTTACACTCCCTGTGAATGATTCTATTTCATCTTAACGCAAGTTTGTGAACAATATCAATTGTTAAGGATCAAAAACCATCAAATCTCCAGCAAATCCTTTTCCTTTTGTGCCAACAATGCATCCACTTCAGCGATGTATTTGTCGGTTAATTTCTGAACCACATCATTTGCGCGATGCTCATCGTCCTCAGAAATCGTTTTGGCTTTGACTGCTTCTTTTATGTCATTATTGGCATCACGTCGTATCGCCCGCACTGAAACTCGACCTTGCTCTGCTTCAGCCCGAACCACTTTAATCATCTCTTTACGACGCTCTTCTGTTAATGCCGGCATCGGCACACGAATCGCGTTACCATTCGTTGCAGGATTAAGCCCCAAATCAGACGTCA
>CAISSD010000040.1 GCA_903887975.1 uncultured Legionellaceae bacterium
CATCCACCACATAATGCTCTTTTTGTTCAGGCCCCCAAGTCACCTCCAAAAATCGCTGCCATTGTTTGTCTTGATAATGCAAAAGCGTTGTGCAATCTCGACGATGAATCGAAACGCCTCGCCCAACCGTGATGTAACCCATAACCTCATCCCCTGGGATAGGCTGACAACAACGCGCCATATGGGTTAATAAATTACCAACACCTTCGATGCGTAAATCTTTTCCAGAAAACGAATGTTTGGGTGCCATTTTGGTCGTGGGAGCCAAAGGCACGGAAGAATCATCGCTCAATCGATTGATGATTTGACTCACTTTAACGTCTCCTCGCCCCAGAGCCGCCAACAAATCATCCAACGACTTATAATGCAGTGTCTGGGCAACTTCATGCAAACGCAGCGGCTTAATCGCCAAAGCCGTTAATTCTTTTTCCAAAATCATTTGGCCATCGATTTTGTTTTTATCATAATGCTGCGATTTAAACCATTGTAGTACTTTGGATTTTGCACGAGATGTTTTAAGATAATTCAAATGGGGGTTCAACCAATCACGCGATGGCTTCGCCTCTTTTCCTGTTAAAATTTCAACGCGATCACCCGTTTTTAACACATAGGTCAAAGGTACAATTCGATTGTTCACTTTTGCCCCACGACAACGATGCCCCAAATCCGAATGCACGTGATAGGCAAAATCCAACACACTCACCCCTTCGGGTAAATCCAGCACATCACCGTCTGGGGTAAACACATAAACCCTATCATCAATGAACTCATGCTTTATGTGCTGTACATCGGACTGATTCAACATCAAGTCTCGGTGCCATCCCAAAACCTCTCGCAGCCATTCAATTTTGCGCTCATACGCTTCTTTACGTGTTGGACGACCTTCTTTGTATTTCCAATGTGCTGCAACACCCATTTCGGCTTTTTCATGCATTTGAAAGGTTCTGATTTGCACTTCAAATACACGTCCATATTCATCAGCAACTGCCGTGTGTAACGATTGGTAACCATTGGGTTTTATATTCATAATGTAATCATCAAATTCTTTGGGAATTTGTTGCCATAACTCATGAACCAAACCCAAAACCTCATAACATTGCTCGGTGGTATCCACCAATATTCGAACGGCTATGGCATCATAAATCTGACTCAAATCAATATTTTTTCGCGTCATTTTACGATAAATGCTATGAATGTGTTTGGCGCGCCCATAAACCGCAAAATGCTGTATGTGACGCTTTTGCAGCTCTTGATTCAACAGAACTGTAATTTCTTTTACAAAGCGTTCTCGATTCAAACGCTTTTCATTCAATCCTTTGGCAATGGCTTTATATTCATCGGGAAACAAATAACGAAAAGACAAATCTTCCATTTCCCATTTAATGGCACCTATTCCCAATCGATTGGCCAATGGGGCGTAAATATCCATAACTTCGGTGGCAATTTGTTGGCGTAATGCTTGAGGAAGCGGCGCGGACGATCTTAAAATACACAAACGCTCGGTCAATTTAATCAAAATAACCCGAACATCATCAGCCATGGCCAACAGCATTTTGCGAATATTATCCATCTGGTGTTTGCTGTAAGTACCATGTTTGATGCTGTAGAAATGAGAAATGGCACTCATTTTTTCAACGCCTTGAATGAGCTTCACCACCCCATCACCCAATTGCTCGGCGACATCCTCTAAGTGCAATTCAGCATAATGAACACTTTCAAAAACAATGGCCGCAACCAGTGTTTCCGTGTCAACTTCAAGATCCGCCAAAACATCGGCCATGGCCAATCCTTGCTGCAAGCAAGATTCGCCCGTTTCAGTGGCATGCTCGATGCCTGAAAGCTGGCCCAAATCACAAGCTTGACGAATAAGTTCTAAATCTTTTAAATAGCCTTTATTGCCCAAATGTTGAATCCATTGGGCGACATCGATGCTTCCATCAAATAATTTTGGCGTCCCTTCCTTAACTTTAACCATCAGGTTTCATCCATCAATCAGCGTAATTCAAATAAAGCCATCGATTCAACATGTGCAGTATGTGGAAACATATCCATAATCCCTGCATTTTTTAAGCGATAACCCTGCTCATGTACCAAAATGGCTGCATCCCGCGCCAAAGTAATGGGATTACACGAAACATAAACAATGCTCTGTGGTTTGATGGTGGCTATTTGCTCAACCAAAACCAAAGCACCTGTTCGAGGTGGATCCAGCAATACTTTGTGAACCAATCGCTTGGGCAGGGTTGATAGCGCCTTAGGATCATCTAAATTGGCACAATAAAACGATGCATTGTCGATGCCATTGCGTTTAGCATTCATGGTGGCACGCGTTACCATCGCAGGACTGCCTTCAACCCCCATGACTGATTGTGCAAGGGTTGCCAATGGTAATGAAAAATTACCCAATCCACAAAATAAATCCATCACCACATCTTCCTTTGATGGCGCCAGTAAATCAATGGCTTGACGTACCATTTGTCGATTGATTCCAGCATTCACCTGCGTAAAATCGGTTGGGTGAAATTTAAAATTCAAACCAAAATCCGGCAAGGCATAATTTAAAAAATCATCCTCACTCATCGGATAAAAACGCACCACACTATCAGGACCTTTGGGCTGTAAAAAGACATGAAATGCTTCATCGATGGCAAATTGTCGTAACAAATCCGCATCATGATGACTTAAAGGAGATAAATTGCGAACAATCAACGCCACAACATCATCACCCGCTGCGACCTCAATTTGCGCCACAGTGCTTGGTGATTCAAAAGCATCCAACAGTGCACCCATCCGAGGTAAGGCCGCATCAACGCGTTGGTTTAATATAGGACAGGTATGAATTTCCGCAATATAACGCGGCTGATGACGCTCACGAAAACCCACTAGGGTTTTTTGTTTTTTAACCACATGACGCACACTCAAGCGCGCCTTATTGCGATAATGCCATCCATCAGACGCCAATGGCGTCAATACATGTTCAGGTGTTATTTTTCCAACACGCTCGAGTAACTCCAACAACCAACGTTCTTTTTCCTGGATTTGAACCAAAGGATCCAGATGTTGTAACGAACATCCACCACAAATCTCAGCATGCGGGCATTTGGGCGTTACTCGATGTTGGGATGGGACAATCACCGATTCAAGACGCCCTTCGGCAAAATCTCGTTTTTTTTTGAGATAAGAAAAAGTCACCTCTTCACCCGTTAAAGCACCATCAATAAACGTTGTTTGTCCATTGATGCGTGCAATACCACGTCCATCATGACTCATTTTTTCAATCACTGTATTCATCAATTTAATCCTGCAACCAATGCTTGAACTTCTTTGGGTGATAATTCCACCCATTCACCACGCGATAATGTTCGTGGTAATGACAAAAAACCATAGCGCATGCGAATCAACCGACTCACTTCCAATCCTTGAGACTCCCAAAGCCGTCGCACTTCACGATTACGTCCCTCACTCAAAACCACATGATACCAAGCATTCGCACCTTCTCCACCACGATAATCAATGCGTTTGAAGCGCGCAATACCATCATCCAGTTCTACCCCTCGTAATAGACTATTGAGCATCTCCGGCGTTACCCGTCCATGAACACGAACTGCATACTCACGTTCCAACTCGTATTTTGGATGCATCAAATGCTGTGCCAAATCGCCATTGTTGGTAAAAATCAACAATCCTGATGTGTTTAAATCCAATCGACCAACTTGAACCCAACGTCCAACTTTTAAATGCGGCAGTCTATCAAACACGGTATCTTTAAAAATCGGATCTGCTCGACTGGAGATTTCCCCAATGGGTTTATTGTATAGCAGCACGCGCGTTTTGATGTTTGTTTTCAATGGATTTTCAATCACACGACCTTTTACACGAATCACATCATGCTCATTAGCCTGTACACCTAGAGTTGCTTTCACGCCGTTAATTTCAATAAGGCCTGCTTCGACCCATCGCTCAATTTCGCGCCGTGAGGCAAAACCTGCACGACTTAATATTTTTTGTATTCGCTCTTGATTCATTTTCTATTTACTCTTGTTCTAAAAGAACTTCTTGAGGATTTTTTAAAGAAGGTAGTTCGTCCAAACTCTTTAAATTAAAATAATCAAGAAATTGCTTGGTGGTTGTATAAACCGCAGGCTTTCCCGGCACATCACGGTACGACGCAACACGAATCCATTCGCGCTCCAACAATGTTTTTAAAATCGACGAACTTAATGTTACGCCCCTTATTTGTTCGATTTCTGCCCGAGTGATGGGTTGATTATGGGCGATAATGGCTAAACTTTCCAATAAAGCTTGTGAGTATTTAATCGGCTTTTCAACCATCAGTGCATGAATCCATCGTGAATACTCTGGTCTTGTTTGAAAACAATACCCACTGGCCAAAGATTTTAATTCAATAGACCGATCGGCATACTCGGCCATCAACTGTTCCAATAGACTTAACAATACTGACTTTGAGGGACAATCTGAAGGATCAAAAACACTTTGCATACGCTCCAACGACAAAGGCGCACCATAACTCATTAATAATGCTTCAACAATATTTTTTAAATCCTGATCCGACATCACATGGCCTTTAAATACAAATCATCGAATGGTTCATTCTGCATCAAAACAATCTTTGATTGTTTTGCCAACTCCAACAGCGCCAACAATGTCACCACCACTCCGCGTCGACCTTCATGAATATTGATGACATCAACCCAACCGCGCCATTCACCTGATGCATACAACAAAATAACCATCATTTTGTCTTGAACCGATAATTTTTCCAATGATACGGTGTGTGGTGTTTGTTGCAATTGACGCCGAAGCACATCAAACCAAGCATTCATCAAAAATGAAAGCTCAATAGGGGGATGTTGACGAAGACGTGTGGTCTCTAGAGCCCCAAGCGTTACCACATAACAATCACGCTCTTGTCGATATAAAGCATCCACATCCCTCGCGGCCTCTTTATACTGCTCATACATTTGTAAACGCTGCACAAGCTCCAAACGCGGATCAACGTCCATCGGATCACTTGAATCAACCGTAACCGGTAATAATAATTTTGATTTTATTTCTAATAAAATAGCCGCCATCACCAAATATTCAGCAGCCAAACCCAAACGATGTGACTCCATCAAATGAATGTAATCCATATATTGCTCGGTAATGGATGACATGGGAATGTTTAAAATATCAATGTTCTGACGCTTGATTAAATACAACAACACATCAAGCGGGCCAGAAAATGAATCCAACCAAACTTCCAGTGCATCCGGAGGAATGTATAAATCCTTTGGAACATCCGTCCAACGAGTACCAGATACCAATGCCACCATCAGTAATCCAATCCCATAAATTCACGAACTTCTTGTAGGGTTTTATGAGCATCCAATCGCGCTTGCTCACTGGCTTCAGCCACAATACTTTTTACCGAACCCAAATCGTCTCCAATGTCTTTGATTGCTTCTTGAATGGGTTTTAACTCTTTACACATGGCATCAACCACAGGTCGTTTACAATCCACACAACCAATACCTGCACTTCGACATCCTTCTTGAACCCAGGTTTTTGTAGACTCGTCCGAGTAAATGTTGTGAAATCCCCATACAGGACATTTTTCTGGCTCACCAGGATCCGAGCGCTTAACCCGTGCGGGATCCGTTGGCATGGTCATGATCTTTTTTTCAACCATCGCCAAAGGCTCTCGAAGACTAATGGTATTGTTGTATGATTTTGACATTTTATGCCCATCTAGTCCTGGCATTTTTGCATGTTGGCTCACCAATGCTTGTGGCTCTGGTAAAATCATTTTGCCACATCCATCCAAATACCCCAACAATCGCTCTTTATCGCCAACGGATGTATTGGATTGATTCATCACCAAAGCCTTTGCAGTGGCCAAAGATTCATGATTGCCATTTTGCTGAAAGTCTGTTCTTAACTCTTGATATAACTTACTGTTTTTCTTACCCATTTTTTTAAGCGCTTCTTCTGCCAGCGCCTCAAAATTGGGCTCGCGACCATAGAGATGGTTAAATCGGCGTGCAACCTCACGACTCAACTCAATATGTGATAATTGATCTTCACCAACAGGAACCAACTCCGCCTTATAAAGCAACACATCCGCCGCTTGCAACAACGGATAACCCAAAAAACCATAAGTTGCCAAATCTTTATCGTGTAATTTTTCTTGTTGATCTTTATAAGTCGGCACGCGCTCAAGCCAACCCAATGGTGTCATCATCGAGAGCAACAAATGCAATTCAGCATGCTCGGGAACCCATGATTGAATTAAAATACGTGATAAACTAGGATTCACACCACATGCCAACCAGTCGACGACCATGTTCCATACGGATTCACCAATGATCTTCGTTGATTCATAGTGTGTCGTTAATGCATGCCAATCAACCACAATGAACGAACAATCATACTGATGCTGTAATTGCACCCAATTTTTAAGTACCCCATGATAATGCCCCAAGTGCAACTGTCCCGTGGGCCGCATACCAGAAACCACACGCTTATTTTGATTCAATAATGACATCGATCTCTACCCATAATCTTATGAAACATCAAATGGTGTAGGACTACCTTTTCCCACACGCAACACAACTGGCGCGGGGCCAGTCAAATCCACAACCGTTGTTGGTTCTTCACCACAAAATCCCCCATTGATGATCAAATCAATTTGCTCACCCAACACATCCAAAATGGCTTCAGGCTCTGACATCGGGGCGCTGGCACCGGGTAAAATCAAGGTTGTACTCATCAACGGTGCATTCAAATGCTCCAACAGTGCCAAAGCAATATTATGCGCAGGAATTCTAAGACCCAATGTTTTACGTTTTGGGTGCAACATCAAACGCGGCACTGCATGGGTTGCATTCAATATAAAAGTATAAGAACCCGGTGTTAACGCTTTTAATAATCTAAAAATAGGATTACTGATTTTGGCATACGTATTGATGGTCGATAAATCATTACACACCAACGTCATGTTGTGATGTTTATCAAGCTGTCGTAAGCGTCTGATTCGCTCTAAAGCCGATTTATTACCCAAAGCACAACCCAGTGCATATCCAGAATCAGTGGGATAAACAATCAATCCGCCGGATTCGATAATATTAGCAGCCTGTCGCAACAATCTTGATTGGGGATTATCTGGGTGAATTAAAAAAAATTGACTGCTCATAAAATTTTATCCCATGCTTGCCAGATGGGGTTACACATCTTAGGCAAATCTGCCTGCTGTCCCAACCGAACACGAGACAAACCCAATCCATGATAATCCGATCCGGTTGATGCCAACAAATCAAACCGTTGACATAAACGTCCCAATTCGTTGATGGCAGAGGTTTCCATTAAGCCTGAAACCACTTCCAATCCGAGCCCGCCGGCTTCCTTAAATGTTTTAATGAACTCATGCAACTTGGTTCTGGTCAGTGCATATTTAAGTGGATGTGCAATAACTGCCAATCCAAAGCTTTGGGTAATCACCTCAACAACACGACTGATGTCTGGCCACAAAGTAGGCACATAAGCCAGGCGACCCGATTTTAGATAGCGTTTGAATGCGGTTTGTACATCAGGAACCTTACCTTCTTGCACCAAAACAGCAGCAAAATGAGGTCTTGCAACGTGTTTATGCCCGGCAAATTCACATGCTTTTTCATAAGCATTTAAAACACCCACCGATGCCAATTGATTGCTGATGGCCTGCCCCCGTGTTTCGCGATGCTGGGCTTGCTCAGCTATCAATGCATTGAGCGGCTCTGCATCAATATCAACCCCAAGACCCAAAATATGCACATCATATTTTTTCCAACGAGCACTGAACTCAATCCCGGAAATAATACGAATAGGATGCTCTTTTGCTTTATTTTGCAGCAAACTCACCCCTTCTGTGGTATCATGATCCGTCAGAGCCAACACGTCAACACCATTCGCCAAGGCTTGTTGTAACAAAGCATCAATGTCATCAAGACCATCGGAGTATAGACTGTGACAATGTAAATCAACCCGCATAAGGGTTTACCATCCGAAATTTCGCGCGTGGTTTGATTATAACAGGTGTTTCACCATTTCGGCTAATTTTCCAGAAGCATGCAAGGCAAACAAATCATCACAGCCCCCCACCGAAACATCGTCAATAAAAATTTGCGGTACCGTGGTACGTTTACTTTTATCAATCATTTCTTCACGAAGGCTTGGGTTATCATCAATAGAGATTTCTTTAAAATTAATATGTAATTCATGCAATAAACCTTTAGCACGTATGCAAAAAGGGCATGTGGATTTGGTATAGATGGTCACGGCTGTCATCATTTAGCCTTATCATGTTTTTTACAAGAAGCCGTAGCATCACAATCACAAGATTTTTTTTCGCAATGATGCGGACATGCAAAAAGAAAACCACTAATGAAGAAAACGCTCAATCCCAATATAATTTTTTTCATGATTAATCCCGTTTGATATAAAAATCATATGGTACACCAAGAACAAAATTTAATAAAACCCAATTGCTCCAGTAGGTGTAGAAAATTCAGCTCGCATCAAAAAAATATTTTTTAATCCCAATGGCCCAAGGGTACACCATCACATCATCAATTTTTTTTGTATATTCATCTCGACTAAAGCATACGGCTTCACATTCACCAAAATCATGAGCAAGTGTTTTAAGTGTTGATAAATGTCGAGCCTCCACCGTGTTGGCACTTTTAATTTCAATGAATAAAATTTTCTGACCAGGACGCTCAACCACCAAATCAATTTCTGCATCATCTTTGGTAGCCAAATAACTAAAACGATAATTACGATGACGATAACTTGCCAATTGTATGCATTGGTTGATGATAAAATGCTCGAAAGCCTCTCCAAATGCCGAGGTGCTTTCCACCAAGGGAATCTCAATCAATCGCGTCAATGCCCGCACCACACCCGTGTCAAAAAAATAAAATTTTGGTTTTTTACTGAGTCGTTTACGAAATGAATGTTGAAATGGATGTAAATAATAACCAATCAAAGTGTCTTCTAAAATGGAAAAATAATCTTGTACGGTATAATGAGACACACCAACATCTTGTGCAATATTGGATAGATTGATTTTTTTTCCATTACTTTGTGCTGCAACCTCCAAAAAATGACGAAAGGGTGCTAAATCGCGCACATACTTCTCAGCCCACACTTCTTCTTTTAAATACAAATTGACGTAGGTTTCTAAAAAAAGTTGTTTTTCAAGATCGCTTGGCATCTCAAAAAGTTTTGGTAACATGCCGTATTGTAGGGCATGAGAAAGATTAAACCGTGCTTCAACCTCCAAGTAGGTTAG
>CAISSD010000041.1 GCA_903887975.1 uncultured Legionellaceae bacterium
ATTTTCATCAACCAAATTCGTATGAAAATTGGTGTGATGTTTGGCAATCCCGAAACCACGACGGGTGGTAATGCACTGAAGTTTTATGCCTCCGTACGATTGGACATCAGACGTACCGGTTCAATCAAAAAAGGTGAAGAAATCTTAGGCAGTGAAACCCGAGTTAAAGTGGTGAAAAACAAAGTCGCACCACCATTTAAAGTGGCCGAATTTGATATTTATTACAACGAAGGGATTTCTCGAGAAAGTGAAGTAATTCATTTGGCAACGGAGCTTAATTTGATTGAAAAATCAGGTGCTTGGTACAGTTATCAGAACGAAAAAATTGGCCAAGGAAAAGACAATGTGCGACAATATCTTAAAGAAAAGCCTGAATTGATGCAATTATTAGAGCAACAAATCAGAGCGGAGTTGTTGGTTAAAAAAGTTCCTTCTGTAGCGTTGGAGACCGAATTTGAGCTCGTTGACGAATGAGGTTAAAACCGCACTGATTGGTTTTTTGGCGCGACGAGAGCATGGTGCTTTTGAATTAACCCAAAAATTGGTTGCCAAAGGTTATGAAGCGCATCTGGTTCAATCCGTCCTTTTGGATTGCCAGGCGCTGGGATTACAAAGTGATTCACGTTTTGCGGCAAGTTTTTGCCGCACGCGTGTTGCACAAGGTTATGGTCCTTTGCGTATCCTTTATGAATTGCAGCAAAAAAAAATAGACTTGGCGCTGATTCATCAAACGCTTGATGAAATCGATTGGATGGCGTCTGCATTGTTGGTGTGGCAGAAAAAAAATTCAAAACATCCACCACAATCATGGCAAGAAATGCAAAAACATAAACAATTTATGATGTATCGTGGGTTTACCAAAGCCACCATTTTGGCGTGTGAGCGCTGGTTTGAAGAACAGGAACAAGGTTGATATGAATAGTTCAGACATACGACAGGCTTTTTTTGAGTATTTTATCCAAAAAGGCCATACCAAAGTTGCCAGTAGTTCGTTGGTCCCAGAAGGGGATGCGACATTGTTGTTTACCAATGCAGGCATGGTGCAATTTAAAGACACTTTTTTAGGCGTCGCTCCGCGTCATTATACGCGTGCGGTGAGTGCGCAACGTTGTGTTCGGGCAGGCGGCAAACATAATGATTTGGATAATGTTGGTTATACCGCGCGTCATCATACGTTTTTTGAGATGTTGGGCAATTTTAGTTTTGGTGATTATTTTAAAAAAGAAGCCATTGCTTTTGCCTGGGAGTTTTTAACCAAAATTTTGAAATTACCTGAAGCACGTTTATGGATTACGGTTTATCAAGATGATGATGAAGCGACCGATATTTGGCTGAACCAGATTGGTGTGTCGCCACTTCGTTTTTCTCGATGTGGTGAAAAAGATAATTTTTGGTCTATGGGTGATACGGGACCTTGTGGTCCTTGTAGCGAAATTTTTTATGATCATGGTCCAGACATTGCCGGTGGTCCACCAGGGAGTCTGGATGCGGATGGCGATCGCTACATTGAGATTTGGAATCTGGTGTTCATGCAATACAATCGCGATCAAAACGGCGTGTTGCATCCATTACCCAAGCCATCGGTGGATACAGGCATGGGTTTGGAGCGCATTGCTGCGGTTGTTCAGGGTGTTCATAACAATTACCAAATTGATACGTTTACCCATATTATTGATGGATTGGCGCAGAGCATTGATGGGGTGGATAAAAACAATGCTTCACTGCGCGTGATTGCCGATCATCTTCGCGCTTGTGCTTTTTTGATTGCTGATGGCGTGTTGCCATCCAATGAAGGTCGTGGCTATGTATTGCGACGTATTATTCGTCGAGCCATACGCCATGGATATAAAATTGGTGCTGTGAGTCCGTTTTTCGGATCGTTGGTGGATCTTCTTATTGCAACCATGGGTGGCGCGTATCCTGAACTATTGCTACACAAAAACACCATAGAGCAAACATTAAACAAAGAAGAGCAACAATTTGCCAAAACTTTGGATGTTGGCATGCGTTTGTTGCATGAAAACATTAAAAACTTGACCACAAAAGAGATCCCTGGTGATTTGGCGTTTCAATTGTATGACACGTATGGTTTTCCGTTGGATTTAACTGCGGATTTTGCACGTGAACAGGGTTTGGTGGTGGATGAGGCAGGATTTGAGCAGTGTATGGCCAAGCAGCGTCAGCAATCGTTAAGTACCCATTCGTTTCATGCCGATAAGCTAACGCCCATCATTGGTCATCACGCAACAGAATTTAAGGGTTATGAGCACGAGCAACATCAGGGTAGCATTCAAGCGATGGTTTGTGATGGCGCTTCGGTAACGCAAATGACTGCGGGGCATAACGGTGCAGTGGTTTTGAGTGTCACACCTTTTTATGCAGAAAGTGGGGGCCAAGTGGGTGATACCGGTATGATTTTTAGTGCCACAGGCCATTTTCGTGTGGATGATACCAAGTATCAAGGCAATGTCATTGTGCATTATGGACACATGCTTGAAGGTATATTCAGCCTTGAGGATGAAGTGTGTGCCGAAGTCCATCATGATAGGCGAGGGGATATCCGCCGAAACCATAGCGCCACACATTTGTTGCATGCTGCCTTAAAAACAGAGCTTGGGGCGCATGTGATGCAAAAAGGATCGTTGGTTGAAGATACTCGCGCGCGTTTTGATTTTTCGCATTCTGAAGGCTTATCTTTGGTTGAGATTGAAACCATTGAGCGATTGGTCAATCAACAAATCATTGCCAATCATCCTGCGCTAACCGATGTTATGAGTATGAGTGAGGCCGAACAAAGTGGTGCCATGGCTTTATTTGGCGAAAAATATGGTGAGTCGGTACGTGTTTTAACTTTGGGTGGCTTTTCTAAGGAACTATGTGGCGGCACGCACGTTGTGCGAACAGGCGACATTGGTTTGTTTAAAATAACGGCTGAATATGGTGTGGCAAGTGGCGTTAGGCGCATTGAATTTGTAACGGGGCTTCATGCCTTGGCGTGGGTTCACGAGCAAGAGCATTTTGTGCATCAAATATCACAGGCTTTAAAAACTTCGCCCACAAAGGCTTTGGATAAATTAGTCAATACATTACAAAGCATCAAACAATACGAAAAAGAACGACAACAATTAAAGCAACAAAGTGCCGCGCAACTTGGTCAGCGATTAGTGACTGAAGTTCAGGAGACTCATGGGATTCGTTGGTTGATTCATCAAACCGATGTATTGGATGCACAAGGGATACGCGCGTTATTGGACGAATTAAAATCCAAGATTCCAGAGTCTGTTTTGATTTTGATTTCGGTGATGGATGATAAAATGCATGTCATCGCAAGTGTTGCAAAAAGTTTGTTGACACGCGTTCCCAGAGCCGTTAATTTAGTGCAGCGATTGTGTGGAAAAGGTGGTGGTCGAGATG
>CAISSD010000042.1 GCA_903887975.1 uncultured Legionellaceae bacterium
CCGAAGGATATAGGGTACTCAGGGCGAACGGATTAAGGAAAAATGGCTAAAGTCGAGTCATGATTGGAGTAACGATGATGACTCATTTGGCAATTAAACAATTGGGTGGTGCAAGTGTCATAAGTCTTCCTAAGGCTATTCTTAAAACCTTGCATTTGCATGCGGGCTCAACGCTTGATTTGTCGATTGTGGATTCTAAAATTGTCTTAACACCCATTTTAGAGCATCAAACTTGAGGTTGTTCTGTCCTCTGCAATGAAAACCTCGGGTGCTATTCTTGTTTTTCAGCTTAAAGCTATTGATTTTATGCAGCGAAATGCATTGTTTATTGAAAAAACACCAAGTATGATGACACAACAAGTCACATCTATTGCACAAATACTTGTGCAATAGATGTTTTAGTACAGATGCAATCCACCATTAACTGGCAAATTAATCCCTGTAATATACCCACTTTCTTCAGCCACTAAAAAAGAAATGGCCCAGGCAATTTCTTCGGGATTGGCAAGTCTACCCACGGGAATTTGCGTGATCAGCTCTTTGCAAATATTATTGGGAATAGAGCTGACCATTCGGCTTTTGACCAAACCAGGGGAAATGGCATTCACTGTAATGCCATATTTTCCCACTTCCAAAGCCAAACTTTTGGTGAAGCCATAAATGCCTGATTTTGCTGATGAATAATTGGTTTGTCCAAATTGGCCTTTTTGAGCATTGACCGATGAAATATTCACAATGCGACCGTATTGGCGCTCAATCATGCTGTTGATGAATTGACGTGTGATGTAAAACATACTGTCTAAGTCTGTGTGAACCACACTGGTCCATTGTGCCTCGGTCATTTTACGAAAAGTACAATCATTGATGGTTCCTGCGGCATTGATGAGAACGTCGATGGGACCATATTTTTTTTGGACTTCAGCCGCCATGGTTTCGCAACTTTGAAAATTGGTGGCATCAACTTGAACAACCCCAAAATCAAAGCCTAATTTTTTTTGTTGTGCTTGCCATTCAAGCTCATGGTGATGTTCGATTCTATCGGCTGCAATGACCTTGAAGCCTTGTTTGGATAGTGCTTGACAGATGGTGGTACCAATGTCACCAACGCCTCCTGTGACCAATGCAATACGTTTTTTCATTACATCTCCTTGAGTGACGTCTTTTTTAAAGCGTAGTTCAAGATTCATGACTTGACAAATTGAATACTTCGTGACTACACTTAAATTGTGCAGTGCAGCATTTGTGAAATTTTAAGGAGAACATTATGAATCAAGAATACTTCGAGAAAATATCGGACATGGCTAAAAAAGCTCAAGAGCCTCTAAAGGCCATTGCTGAGCTGAACATCAAAACCATGCAAGGGTTTAGTTACATGAAGCCAGAAGAATTGACCAAAATCAAAAAGCCTGAAGAGTTTTTGGAAAAGCAATTGGAATTGGCCATTTCTAATGGACATAAAGCTCTGGAATACATGCAAAAAACGTTTCAGATTTTAGAGCAGGCAACGTTGTCTTTTGCCAAAGATGTTAAAGAAAAAACGGAAATCAAATAAATCATGACGGATGATGACTTATTGCAAAAGACCATGCACGAGATGTCCAAAGTTTGGGAGGACATTTTAAAAACTTTGGACGGTCGTCGTTTGGAACTGTTAAGCGATGGCATGAGTGAGTCTATGGAAAGACTAACTGATTTTGGTTTGATAGCGCAAGCGGTGATGCAAGAACCCGAGATTTTGGTCGAGATGCAGCAAAATTATTGGAATGATTTGCTGGGTTTATGGACTTCGCAAATGCAACATGCGCTTGATGGTACCATGATGCCTATTGGCGATAAGCGTTTTAAAGCTGATGAATGGATGAGTAGTCCATTTTTTAATGCCGTTTCACAGCATTATTTATTATACCAGCAACACATTCAATCGTTGTTGGAGCATCTTGATTTTGGCGATCCCAAGGTTGCCAAACGGGTGCGATTTTTTACCAAACAATATCTTGAGGCCATCTCTCCGGATAATTTTATTCAGTCCAATCCACAATTAATGGCTGAAACCTTACAAAGTCATGGTAAAAATCTTTTGTTGGGTTTGCAAAATCTTTTAAAAGACTTTGATGCGGGGTCATCACGATTGGTGATTTCCATGACCGATAAAAATGCATTCAAAGTGGGTGAAAACATTGCCATAACACCGGGAAAAGTCGTTTATCGCAATGAAATGATTGAGCTTATTCAGTACACACCAACCACCGCCAAGGTTAAATCGATGCCTTTATTGATGATTCCGCCATGGATAAATAAATATTATATTCTTGATTTAAGCCCCAATAATTCTATGGTACGTTGGCTTGTGGCGCAGGGTATTACTGTGTTTATGATTTCCTGGGTCAATCCTGATGGTCGTTATGCGAATCGAGGTCTTGAAGATTATATGGAGCAGGGTGCGATTGCAGCCATACGTGCGATCCAAACACAGATGCAAGTCAAGCAGGTGAATGCTTTGGGTTTTTGTATCGGCGGGACATTGTTGGCGATGCTTTTGGCCTATTTTAAAGCCAAGCATGATGATTCAGTGCATTCGGCAACTTTCTTGGCATCGTTGATTGATTTTAGCGATCCGGGTGATATTTCAGTGTTTATTGATGAGCAACAAATTTCAAAAATTGAGCGCCATATGAAGAAAAAAGGCTATTTAGAAGGTCAATACATGGCCAGTGCATTTAATTCATTACGTTCAAGTGATTTGATTTGGGCATTTTTTATTAGAAATTATTTGCATGGTAAACCACCTGTGCCTTTTGATTTGTTGTTTTGGAATGGGGATAGCACCAATATGCCGGCCAAAATGCACTCTGAATATTTACGTTCGATGTATTTGAACAATGATTTGATAAAGCCCGGGTCGATGGTGATGAACCAGGTCCCCATCGATATTGCTCATATCGATTTGCCGGTATTTTTTGTGTCCACACAAAAAGATCACATTGCACCTTGGAAAACAACGTATACAGGTTTTCAAATGATGCAAGGCGCAAAGCGATTTATATTGGGTGGTTCGGGTCATATTGCGGGGATTGTGATCCCACCGGGTACGGAAAAATATGGTTATCATGTGAATTTAAATGCAGCTGAATCACCTGAGGCATGGTTGGCCCAGTCAAAATATAAAACAGGTTCTTGGTGGCCTGAGTGGTTGGCGTGGTTGAAGAAGCACTCCGGACGAATGGTGGTTTCACCAGATGTGACGACGATGCGCTTAAAACCATTGATGGATGCACCGGGTTCTTATGTGTTGAAAGGTTCTAACGATTCTGAGTCGTGAATCTCTCCCAATAATCGAGGAAGTTGGCCAGCAAGATAAAATGGTAATGTTAACAATTTAAAAGACACTCGAGCATTGTGAATTTGAGCTGTTGGCTGATGAAGGCTTGGCTGTTGATTACAGATCCGAACGCCAAGGGATAATTTTTTTTCTGATAAAAAATATTGAAGTGATTTTAGAGTCCCTGTGGAGCCGGATTTTACTTCTATGGGAATGACTTGACCATTAAAAGCGGTGACGAAATCAACTTCTGCGGCTGCTGATTTTTTTTCCCTAAGCCAATAATATAAGCTCGGTGGCTCGTACAATTCGCGACATTGTAACAGAACTTGTGCCACATATTGCTCTGCCATTTTACCTGAATTGACCATTGTAAAATCTTGAGCGCGTTCAAAATCTAAAATATTGAGATCCAATGCCGAAGCAACCAATCCCAGATCTAAAAAATAGGCTTTAAATTGCTTTTCATTGATTTCAGCACCAAGTGGTAAGCCATTGGCATCGGTATGATGGGCAATATGAATAATGCGTGCCCTATTTAAATCCTGTAG
>CAISSD010000043.1 GCA_903887975.1 uncultured Legionellaceae bacterium
GCCCAGCTCATTTTTCCACGACGCTCTTCACAGTCAGCAGGCAAATCCGTCGTTGCTATTGATGGGAGTTGCTTTTCTTTACCTTCACCTGTTACCACAGCGCGGTGCTTGCTGTTCGGCGCAAACACGCCATGGAATCGGGTCAAGTGAAACCTTGGCTTAGGTACCAAGGCTGCCAGTCGAGCAATGAAATCCAACGGCTCGAATACCACATGGGTCGTCCCGTTTTTGT
Organism: uncultured Legionellaceae bacterium; assembly: GCA_903887975.1. GTDB lineage: Bacteria > Pseudomonadota > Gammaproteobacteria > Legionellales > Legionellaceae > CAISSD01. Next base: position 233 of record CAISSD010000043.1, read on the forward strand.
AGGGTGTCTTCAATTCGTAACTGAGCTTGCCATCCGGCAATCGCTCTAACCTGTGTGTGGATACGGCGGGTCTTGCAATGTAGCGGCAAAGCCGTTCCACCTTGTCTCGTTGATGTGATTTCGCACTGACGCCCGCATGAAGTGAAAAGCCCCCTCCTTTTGCCAACGTTTGACCATTTATTTCATCCGCCTCTTCATCTTGAGCAGGCAACGTTTTTAACGTGAAAACCTTCTTGCCTCGCTGAGAACCAACAGCAATTCGGTACGTGATGGAACTGCCTTGCAGCTCATTGATCACATCATCGTCAAATCCATCCAGAAGCAGACTCCCCTCTTGCGAATCTCTTTCCAAATACCCCTCCCGCTCAAGTAACCGGGCTATGCGCTCACTAATCCGGTGAAGCAGGCTATTCATCTCGACTGATGTGGGCGTTTCAATCGCATGAAACTTGGCCGTCGCGCCATCGGAATCAAGCTCATAAACCCCATCAAGGAACAACATATGGAAGTGGATATTTAGATTAAGCGCACTACCAAAGCGCTGAATCAACGTCACAGCACCCGTCTTTGCAGTCGTGTTGGTAAAGCCAGCTTTCTTAACCAAGTAGGTGCTAATTGCCCGCGTCACAACCTCAAGTGCCCGGCTCAATACACGGGGTTCGCTTGCAAAAAGCCAGCGTAAGGGGAAAGGCAAACTCAACACCCACTGACGAATCGGTTGCTGAGGAAGTATGGAATCCACCAGCATTGCAGCACTCTCAACCATCCGCGAAGCCCCACAGCTGGGGCAAAAACCACGGCGCTTGCAACTGAATGCAACCAACTGTTCCTTATGGCATGAATCGCATTGCACCCGCAAAAAACCATATTCAAGGCGTCCGCATTTCAGGTACTCTTCAAATTCAGTTTGAACATATTGGGGGAGTGTCTTGTCTAATTCTGACAGATGGGATAAAAATTCAGGATAATGTTCTTCGATAACCTGATAAAGCAAGGTTTGTTCGGGTTGATGGCGCGTGTGTTCCATAGCTTCGCGCGCCAGTATCCCGGTGGTTGCCAGGTGCTGGTGTGACATAGGTTGGTTGCTTTACGTTCCATTGTGTGGATTGCACGCTACCATTGAACCTTATCGATGGCAATACCTGATATCTTCGCTAAGATATGGAGCTGGAACAGCTCAGGCTTTATATATAGAGAAAAATAGCTGAGGTGTTCCCAAGTGTTTGATTAAATTTACTGTGATTGAGCTTTAATTTTGTTCAAATACCACTTGCGCTTTGTTGAACCGTGTGTGTCAAACGATGTTGCGTTGGTATGTTGATGACAGGGTGGCTGGTTTAAATACAGGTATTTTTTATAGACGACAAAAAACCTCGCAGGAGCGGGATTTAAATTAAATTTATTCGAATTAGGCAGGACAAAGGCCTGACAAATCATCTTGTTTCTGGCTAAAGAAGCGTTTAATTCCATCCATGCAGGTGGTTAATACATCAAGAGCTGTGGTCTTTTTCGGCTGAATGGAGCTGGCATCAAGTGGAACACTCACGCCCATCATGCCCATTCGGCGTCTGAAGACGAGAGCATTGAGCAAGTCGATGCGTGCGCTGTCTACATGATAGGTGCCCAGTTCGGACTTCCCTGCTCTCTTTTGACGCAAGCCCATTCTCGTTAGCAGCAAGCCTATAAAGCGGATGGGGTCGCGTTCTAATTGTGCTGTGGTGGGGAGCGGGATAAGCCCTTTCAATACATCGCGGTTTTCTTCCATGTATTCAATGAATCCACGGGATTTTAACGTCTCGGCACTGTAATGGAAGTCCGCCGTACTGAGTAATCCTTGGGGGGAATTTAAGTGCAGTAATGTGATGATATATTGATATAACTGTTGCAGGCTTGCGAAGTGGGTAATATCAGCTGCAAACTGCGCACCACCTTCTGTCTGCTTTAGAAAGCGTGTGCGTGCCAGTTCTGTATCGCCTAGGGCTAGTTCGAGTGTTTGAACCTGACGCTTGAATCGTCCGTCATTATCAATAGAGGCTAATGAAGCAATGCTCTCGGTGTCTTGTTTATCCAGATTGTAGAAATCAATCAGGGTTTGTTTTTTAACACTGCGTGTGTCATCCATTGTTTTGCGTGACTTGTTCATGAGTTCGCGCAAGGCAATGGCCGTTTCAGACAAAGCGGCCTCCCCTATTTCTTTCGCCTCTGCCTGTACGAAGGCCTGTTTTAACTGTCTAAACTGTTTTCGGATATTTGTATCGGGTGCTTCGGTTGCGTATACTAAATCGATGCCTTCATGCAAGGACAGGAGTGCAAACTGTTGATAGAAGTTATTAAGGCTGGCATGTCGTGATTGAGTGACGGACAGACATAGAGCCTCGTAGTCATCATTCATCAAGACTTGCGCGCCTTCATTGGTGAGGTTCATTAAACTTAAATCGTGTTGATGGGTAGCTATCCAGCGCGCTGCAATGGTGTCTGCATCCAGCGGATTACTGGCACGACGTTTTTCACAGTAGACGTGTCGTACACTTTTACCACGGACCCGCCCTAGCGCCTGCATGCAGTCATTGGCGGTGTTGATGCTGGACTGGAACACGCCACCAACAAAATCAAAGTGATTGTTGTCGATGGATACGCCCGTACTCACACTGGGCGTGCAGATGATATAATCGTATTTAGCAGACTCAGTATTCACATCATTGAAAAAAGCCTGATTCGCTTCATCTCCTGCGTTGTCACTGGCAATGTAGAGCCCGAGCTTGTCAGGGAAGGCTGTTTTAAAGGCGGCAAAGGTTTTAAACGCGTCGGCCTTGGAGTTAAAGGCCAGATACACGGTGCCTCCCTCCTCCAATTCACGCATGGCCGCTAACTGCACGCTTTCACCACTGTCGTGCAGAATCATGGTGCGGCTTGCAGCCAATATGTGTTGATTGATGTGGACTGTGACAGGCTTACCGGGACAGGTAGCATTGATGAATTGGGCTGTGGTCTTGCTAAGATGGGCATCGAGACAGATGAGGGTTTTAGCGTGGCTCATGATGTGTTGCAGTACTTGAAATACCAGTGGTTTTTGTTCGATGTGGGTGGTGAGGCGGGCTAACACCTGCTCTACTTCATCAATGACGACGATATCATAATCTTGCAAAGGGGCATTGGCGGTGAGTTTGCCGAGTGAGTTTAAGCAAATGCCTAGGCGGGATTCTATTTGCAAGTCGTAGTTATCACACGCGTTGTAACTGCATAGCTCAAGACGGGTACACGCACTTTCAACCAGTGATATTAAATGCGTGGCGAAGAGCACGGATTTATTCTGATAATTTTTTACAAACGCCTCTACCACGGCGGTTTTACCGGTACCGATGTCTGATTTAATCAGGTGTACGCCCGCATCGAATTCAATTTTTGGCAGGAACCTTGAATCATAAATGAATCGTTGACCCTGCTCGAAGTTGGCGGGAGAAATTACGCCGAAGTGATACTTTCGGTAAAGGTCTAATTCTCGTGTTAAGGCCAGTTTGATGTCAGGTAGAAGCGGCGTGGTATTGGCAATGGTTTCAAGATTGCTTAACTGGTGCAGGTCGTTAAAGTCTGTGGCGCTGTCTTTCAGGTTGATGTAGGTGACAGCTTCATCAGGCAAAGATGCCAGTAGCATTAATTTCACGGATTCGATGGAGGTTTGCGCAAAATCAAACCATAAGGGCAAATCAGTCATGGTTTGATTGAGTGTATCGGCTAGCTTTAAGCGTGAGGCATAAGGTAATTCAGGAAGAATTGTAAAATCAGGTGTGCATACGCGTGCACCACCACCGAGTTTAAACGCGGTACGGTTAGCCTGGATTAAACCGGTGTTGCCCAGAAGAGTACCATTCGGCAGAAGTTTTCCTGCTTTTTGCCAGTCGTTGTCTGCCCAGAGGATGATTTGAATTTTAGGGTAGGCCGCTTTTAATGCTTTGGCGACCGGTAACAGGTTAAACGCATCCATGGCGGCTATAACAGGCTCATTGATTGCCATAAAGATACTGGCGGCTGTCGCTACCCCCTCGCAAATGTGAAGGGTTCCGAGCTTTTCAGGCAAACCATCCAATCCTATGAGTGCAAAATGACCCTTTTTGTTCAGTCCCTTGGTGAAGCGCTTTTGACCGTCGTTGTAGATGGTTTGCAGGCCTTGGTATGAGCCTTGGGTGTTGATGATTTTAACGGCCACGTGATCTCGACCAATACGAATTCCTGGAATAACTGTATCCTTTAAGCCTTTGCGGGCGAGGTAATCACTACGCCCTTCTCTGTTTAATGTATTCCAATGGTCTAAGTCACGCTTTAAGTAATCAATGGTGGGGATATGGGCAATATTTTTATGTGCGGCTTGTGTGGGTTTTATTTGAATGGGTGTTACGGGCTTTGCCCTGCCATCCAGCGCTTCCTTCCAGAGTGCCTTGAGGGCAGACTTACTGTCAAATCGTTCTGATCGATTACCATCTCGGAATGTATAGTAGGATAACGTTAGATAAGGAATGCCATGGTTGTCGGTGTTGAGCGTGCCGCGATAGCTTTCTTTTTTAGGCTTATCAAGGTAATGCCAACGTTTGTCCAGAATGAGTGTGGATAAGGGTGCTTTTAGTTGCGCCGCATGTTCTGTGATGAAGGCTATGCCGTCATCAATTAGGCGTGAAGTGATGTATGCGTTGTTTTGGGTTACCCAATCCTTGAATGATAAGGGTTTAGACTTACTGGAAGCGTGTTGGTTTGGTAAATTTTGCATAATACTATCCCTGTCACCAATATTTTATTGATGTTTTAAGGGAACAAAGCTAAAATAGCATTGTTATTTTAGTTATATTAGCTTTGTTCCAAACTATTTGTATTATCGGTTATGGCTGGCCTCGGAAACCGGCCATAATCGAAATCCTTTTTTCTAGTTCATCACTTGATGCCCCTATTGTTCATAGTTATCTGACATATAATTTTTACAATGAAAATCCGAACCACTAAATATTATTAATATCGACTTTAATTTTTATATTTATATGTGTCAAGCGCCAAAAGATCTATAACCCATTGAAAATTATAAGAATAAGAGACACAAAAACAGTTAATTCAATTTTAAATAAGAGACACAAAAATATTTGTTTCTAAAATTTATAAGAGACACAAATTCTAATGCATTGTTTAATAATACACCTATGTACTTCCTTTATTTAAGGCTTTAAACAATCAAAAAGCTCTTTTATTACAGCCACCTATAAGAGACACAAAAATAGAATTTCAAATACTAAATAAGAGACACATAAAATAGTGATTTCGTGATTATTCAATTGGAGAATTGAATAACAAAAAAAAACAAAAAAAACACAAAAAAATATTTTTCAACAACA
>CAISSD010000044.1 GCA_903887975.1 uncultured Legionellaceae bacterium
TAAAACATCTTCCAAATGAGGTGTTTTTTCATCAACACCATCAAGAATTAAGGTAAATTGATACGAGTCACTCATGTTTATCCCCCTGATGTTTTCAAGCATACAACGCAAACGCCCCCAAGCATGGGCAGATTGCCCAGATGGATGATATCGCCATCCTTTTGATTCGGCATACTTTATAGCCAGCTCAATTTCTTTATTCGGATGTCTTGGTCTCACTATTAATCCATTATTTTTAAACTAAGCTTAGCAAAAGTGTTGACATTAGTCAACAAAAAAAATCATTCATCAATGCTGACGCAGGTAATCTCTTGCGGAAAATGTTGTTTGTATCTAGGACGCCACCAAATCCCGAAGACAATATTTAGGACACGTTTTATGCGTCTCAACACCTCGCTCTCGCATGTACTCCATCAAACAATTCGCATTACCATCCTCCCAAGTCAAACCCGATGTAAGCGATTGCTGCGGATCTTTTGGATTTTTATGATGAATCAACAGCATTTTATTGGGTCGTAGAGGTAATGCCATAAGCTCCATGGTGCTTAATCCGCCACTTCGAATGATTGCACAATCTGCTCGCGTTAAAATAGAGGCAATGGTTTCATCATCTTGATGCGCCAAAACCACAATAGAACATTGCTCCGCCCAACTTAAGAGCGACAACTGTGCTTCAAGTGCACGATTTTTTGTGACACCAAAAATAAAAATATGCTCATATCCATGCCACAATAAAGGCTTTAAATAAGAAGCCGCAGCATCGCCACCCAAAGAACCAAGCATAATGACTGCAACTCGCGAACCTTTTGAGATTGCGCGACTTTGCCAAACATCATTACTTTTGAAGCTTAAAACATGATGAGCATCAACATCACACAAAGACTGGAGCTTTTTGATGTTCTTAAATCCAGGACGCACCATGGGATTTTGTTGGGGATGAATTTTTATGATGTTTAAATTCATCCAATCATCCAGTACCGAGTGTTGAATATCCAAAACATACACATCCATCAACTGGCGTTGTTCGAACGTTAAACGCTGTAATGATGATGTGAAATGCGTGGCGCCTTGTGTTGGCAAATCCGTCAAATATTGTTGAATGCGAATCGTTGCGTCAGAAAAAAGATTATACTGCATCACCGCATCACAAATCGCTCCCAAAGATTGAGGCTGTGTGGAGATAATCGAGGTAAAAGGTGCACCAGTTGCAGCTTGCTTGGTTAACACCTGCAGCACTCTTGATTTAATAAAATAATAATGCAATGCATCGTTTTTGGCTTGTTGATTTACCGTTGAAATCAATGAATCAACATCATCATGTCGCTGTAAGCCATTATAAATTGCCGCCATTTCATAACCGAATGAATACAGATCCAACAACAAATCAAGATAATCGCGCTCTGGTGCATTTTGAGCGTTTTGGGTTAATTGCTGAATTTCTGCATGAAACGATTCATAACAAAGCCCAATAGGCGCCATATTGGGTAGCGATTTTAAATACAAAAAGCTTTGCAACAAGGCCAAAACGGTATTGGAGTATCGTTTGTTGTATGATTGTGCTCGATGCTTCACAATCTCCGCACCTTGTGAGCGAAGATGGTGAATGATCCCTTTTGCTGCCGTGATGTGACCACCACCACCACTGGAAGCAATCACCAAAGGCCGATTGAGCATACGTGATACCGTATGATTGATGTTAACTCCTTTATCGGCCATTATCCCGTAGACTTAAGACAATAATGCCTTTAAACCCGAAAGATGAGATGCTGCCAATGCTTTCGACGCGGCTTCATCACGAACCCCACCTTTGCCTTGCCATATTAAATGCTCAGCAGGCAATTCATCCAAAAATCGACTGGGAACACAATCATAACGCTCACCAGCCCTTTTTCGCGTTTTTGCAAGCGTCAAACACAACCCTTTTTGTGCACGAGTAATCCCAACATAGGCCAGCCTTCGCTCTTCTTCAATGGCATCTTCTTCAATACTCACCCGATGGGGGAGCAACGTTTCTTCCATACCCACCAGATACACGTAAGGAAACTCCAAGCCTTTTGAAGCATGAAGCGTCATCAATTGAACTGCGTCATCATGATGTTCATTTTTTTCCAAAACATCCATCAACATCAAATGATGCATGGCATCGCTTAATTGATTTGTTGATTTTTTTGCCACAATACGCTCAATCCACGCCAACAAATCCCAAACATGCTCCATACGTTTTTGGGCACCAGCCGGCGTTTCTGACTGTTCATAAAGATAAGCTTCATAACCCATGTCGTCAATCATCTGACGCAAAACCTGCATCAACGGCTCGGTTTTTAATCGAACTTGAAGACCATGAATCCATGTTTTAAATTGTTGTAAGGAGGTTCTGGCTGATTCACTTAATTGAGAACCAAGTGCCAAATGATCACAACACATCAATAAACTTTGTCCACGAGAGGTTGCATAAGTACTCAAGGCTTCGAGGCTCACCTCACCAACCCCACGTTTTGGTGTGGTGATGGCACGCAAAAATGCAGCATCATCAGCCTCATTACACAACAATTTAAGATAAGCCAGCACATCTTTAATCTCACTTCGTGCAAACCAGGATTGCCCGCCACTAATCTGATAGGTCAATCCAAAATGGCGTAATACTTTTTCAAATACACGTGCCTGATGATTACCACGATATAAAATTGCATAATGACTAAGCGAGCTGGCATGTCGAATTTTATGACTCATGATGTCCATAATCACTTGCTCAGCTTCATCCAAATCATCTTGACAAATCTTTACCCGAATCATGTCACCAGGACCAAAATCACTCCACAATTTTTTTTCAATCAAATGTGCATTGTTGGCAATCAAATGATTGGCAATGTGTAATATGCGACCAGAAGAGCGATAATTTTGTTCCAATTTAATGATTTTTAATTGAGGAAAATCCTGTTTTAATTGCAGCAAATTTTCAGGCCTAGCACCGCGCCAAGCATAAATCGATTGATCATCATCACCCACCACCATCAATGATGCACGCTCGCCAACCAAAGACTGAACCATCGCATACTGTGAGGTATTTGAATCTTGATATTCATCAACCAACAAATACCGAACACGTTGTTGCCAATACAACAACGCCTCAGGCGATTCACGCATGAGCGCAACCGGCAATCGAATCAAATCGTCAAAATCAACCGCATGATGCGTGTTTAATATTTTTTGATACCGTGGATACCAATAAAGGGCATCCATCATGATGGCGTCGGATTGATTTTCGGATAAAACAACCGAGTCGGGCGCACGCAACTCATTTTTCCAACGAGAAATTTGGCTTTGAATGCGTCCAACATAATCTTTATCTTGTGCTTTTGCAGCTGGCATCAAATCTTTTAACAACGATCGGGTATCTTCAGCATCGACAATTGAAAAACCAGGCTTCAATCCACACTGCTTGGCTTCGCGCTTTAACATGGTTAAGCCCAAGGTATGAAACGTTGACACCATCAAGCCCCGACGATGCGTCGCCGGTAATGTGTTTATCATACGCTGTTTCATCTCATTTGCAGCTTTATTGGTAAATGTTAAAGCCACAATATGACGTGCCGAGTACCCACAATGTTGAATTAAATGTGCTATTTTTTGCGTGATGACGCGGGTTTTTCCACTACCCGCACCAGCCAAAACCAACAATGGCCCATCAGTATAATGCACTGCAGCTTGTTGTTGGGGATTTAACATCGACAATCCATCAACACGGATTAAACGGAGTTTTCATTTTATCAATCACTGAAGTGGTTAAATCATCCATTTTAAACTCATCCACTTGTATGGCGTCCCAACGAGCTTTCTCAATGGCCAATAAAATAAATTGTTCCTCTTGAGTGATGATGCCTTCTTTGACTTTTTCATCCAAAACGGTTTGAATATCATTCCAATTATATCGCTTTAGTTCTTGTACTTTTTTATAAAGATCTCGATGTTGAATCAACAATTGAAACGCATGCTCCATGCGATCCAATGGTTCTGTGGGGTCACCGCTCAAATAAATTGCACCACACACGCGATTGCGAAATTCATTATGATTCATCATTTGACGTGCCAATTGGTTGTCCAATCGATCGCTTGGATAGCGCATGCTTTGTCCCCAAGGAAACACCAACACGCGCACCAACCAACCCACACCCGGAATGGGGAAATTATGACATAAATCCAACATGGCTTTTTGCGCATGATAAAAGCAATACGATAATGCCCATTGTGCATGATATTTTGGCTCATCGCTTTCCCCTTGTGATTGGGCAAACCGAAGCACCGCCATGGCCAAATACAAATAAGACAATCCATCGGCAAGACGCGCGGATAGTCGTTCTTTGCGCTTTAAACTGCCACCCAAAACAATCAACATCAAATCCGAAATCCACGCCAAGGCATGACTTAAGCGTGTTAATTTTTGATACGAACGCTTCAAGGAGTGCTTGGGCACACGAATCAATCGGCCACCAGTCCATGCTGAGACAATTGATTTAGCGAAATTTTGCATAAAATATTGAATGTGTTGCCACAAAAGCTCATGAAATCGCTTGGCGTCACCTTTGGATACCGCATAAAACTCTTCCCGAACAAAAGGATGACATGCCATCGAACCTTGACCAAAAATCAGCAAATTACGCGTCATGATGTTCGCACCCTCCACCGTGATGGAAATCGGTAAAGAATGATAATAAGGACTCAAATAATTTCTAGGCCCCTCAACAACTGCACGCCCACCATGAACATCCATGGCCGAATTAATCACAACACGTGCAAGTTCGGTATTAAAATATTTGGTGATTGCCGAGACAACCGATGGTTTTTTACCCGCATCAACCGCCGCCAAGGTCAATATTCGTGTGGCTTCAACCAAATAATTAAGCCCCGCAATTTCAGCAAGTTTTTCTTCAACACCTTCAAATTGGCCAATTTCTACATTAAATTGACGACGAATACGCGAATAAGCACCCGTTGCAACATAAGCAACATGTGACGAAGCAACACCCAATGCCGGCAAAGAAATAGAGCGCCCAATCGACAAACACTCCACCAACATTCGCCAACCCGTTCCCGCGTTGGCTTGACCACCAATAATGCAATCGATGGGTAAAAACAAGTCGTCCCCACGAATCGTTCCATTCATAAAACATTGATCCGCCGGTAAGTGTCGATGACCAATTTCAAGATTTTTAGTGTTTCTGGGCATTAAAACACACGTAATCCCTTCTTGACCAACACCCTTCAACAGTCCATTGGGATCTTTCAATTGCACCGCAACACCAATTAAGGTGGCAACGGGTGCCAATGTTATCCAACGCTTGTTCATGCTGATTTTTAAACCCAAAACCATTTTTCCATCGACTTTTTGCTCCATCACAATGGCTTCGGATTGAATCGATGTGGCATCACTTCCAGCGCCTGGTTCAGTCAATGCAAAACAGGGAATTTCCAAGCCTTTGGCCAAGCGTGGTAAATAATAATCTTTTTGTGCTGTTGTGCCATAGTGATACAAAAGCTCTCCTGGCCCTAATGAATTCGGCACCATGACGGTGACGGCAGCAACACCTGAACGAGAAGATATTTTCATGACAATTTCAGAATGCGCTCTGGCCGAAAACCCTTTGCCACCATATTGTTTGGCAATCACCAAGCCCAAAAAGCCTTTGTCTTTTAAAAACTTCCAAACCGGTTTTGGTAAATCATGCGCGGTTTTAATCTCCCACTCATGCAACATGGCGCACAATTGTTCGGTTTCATTTTGTAAAAAATCTTGCTCTTCCTGAGTCAGTTTCGAATCAACTTTTTCAAGACCAGCCCAATCGGGTGTTCCACGAAAAATAGAGGCTTCAAACCACGTATCACCAGCGTTTAAGGCCTCTTCTTCGGTTGTGGATAGTTTGGGCATCGAGGTTTTGGCACGTAAAAACAATAGCCGGCTTAAAAAACCACGTACCACATCAACATGATTCAGTACCACAATAAAAGAAAGTACAGACCACCCCAACCAACCCAATGCACTCGGCCAGCCGAACAAGATTGCATGAACAACAAAATACACCACCGTTCCAACATCCCATACAATAGCCGGCAAAGCCCTGTAAAGAACAATCAGTGTAAACACCACATAAAGCAACAACAAAGCCAGTCCCATAATCAATCCTTGAGGTCTACAAAATGATTATCTTACGCTGTTTATCAAGAAAGACAATCACCCAAAATCAAAGTTTTGTGTTTTTTACCCGCTTCTTCGCGAGCCAGTCGTGGAACAAGATAACCTGGTAACAAACCTTGTAATTGCGCAAAAATAATTTTTGCCTCTTCCTCCAAGACTTCAAAATGTGAAGCGCCCTGAACTTTATCCAAAAGATGCAGATAATACGGCAATACCCCGGAGGCGAATAGACGCTGGCTTAACGTCATCAAGACCGTTGCATCATCATTAACACCGCGCAACAAAACCGATTGATTCAGCAATACAAATCCTGCTTGGCTTAATTTTTTTAAAGAAGCCACAACCCCTTCATCCAATTCATGTGGATGATTAACATGCAACACCATCACTTTTTGCGGCTTAATAGACGCCATCAATTGCAGGAAATCTTCGCTAATTCGCTCTGGCAAAACCACAGGTACTCGTGTATGAAAACGAATGGTTTGAACATGGGGTATGTTTTGAAGATCCATCAATAAATCAGACAACATGGTGTCACTGGCAAGCAGTGGATCACCCCCACTTAAAATCACCTCATGAATCTCAGTATTCGACGCAATATAATCCATCACAGGCTTCCAGCCTACACGACCAGGATTATTGTCTTCATAAGGAAAATGTCTTCGAAAACAATACCGGCAATGCACTGCACAAGCCCCGGTTAAGACCAGCAAGACACGACCAAAATATTTATGGATTAAGCCACTCATGGGGTTTTTTACGCGTTCCTCTAAAGGATCTGGCACATAATCAGCGTGCGGCGTTAACTCTTTAGCACTCGCCAAAACCTGTAACAAAAGCGGATCGTTGGGGTTTTGGGGTTGCATGCGGGCAACAAAACCACGTGGGACACGGGTTTTAAATTGAATCTCCGCATCACTTGATGCCCCATCATGCGGTAGCTCTAAATGACACAATAATTCCCGGGATGAACCAAAACCCTGTGCCAAAATTTTCTGCCAAGAAGCAATTGTATCTCGCATTCAAACTCAATCATTGATAAACTAACGGCACTTTATCGAACCATGTAAAAAATTGCAACAATTGGAGCATGAATGGCAAACTATGGCATGAATGATTTAAAAAACGGGTTGAAGGTCATTGTTGATGATGCACCATGCAATATTGTTGATTGTGAATTTGTCAAACCAGGTAAAGGGCAAGCATTCACACGCATCAAAATACGTAACTTAAAAACAGGACGCGTGGTTGAGCGCACCCTAAAATCCAACGACAGTTTGGCTTCTGCCGATGTTGTTGAAGTGGAAATGCAATACCTCTACAACGATGGCGTACAATGGCACTTTATGGCGCCTGAAACGTTTGAACAATACGCCATTGATCCCGCCGCCATTGAAGAGGCACGCCTTTGGATCAAAGAACAAGACGTTTGTGTGGTCACACTGTGGAACAACGAACCCATCCAAGTGCTTCCCCCCATCTTTGTGGTTTTGGCGATCACCGAAACTGATCCTGGTGTGCGTGGCGATACTTCAGGTGGCGGCGGCAAACCAGCCACACTTGAAACCGGAGCTGTGGTTCGTGTGCCTTTGTTTGTGCAAACCGGTGAATTGATTAAAGTCGATACCCGAAAAGCAGAATATGTTTCACGGGCGAAGGAGTAAAAAGCTTTACCCCTTCTTCCGCCGTCCAACAACGCGCCGATATCGGCGCATTTTTTGTAATCCCAACAGGGTCTGTATGGGCCCTGACAAACCATAACCCAAAAATCCCAACAACAACACCACCGAGGGATTGGCTGCAATTGCCACAAAAAAGATGACCACCAACAAAATATAGAGAAATGGCACTTTGCCCTTAACATCCAGTTCTTTGAAACTATAATAACGAATGTTACTCACCATCAATAATGCCAAGACAACTGCTGCAACCGCTGTGGTGTTGGTAATGAGTGTTGAGTGCAACTCATTTTGTTCACAAAACCAAACAAAAGCCGACAACATGGCTGCCGCAGGTGGGCATGCCAAACCTTGAAAATAGCGCTTATCGGCGGTTTCAATTTGGGTGTTAAAGCGTGCCAACCTAAGCGCAACTGCCGCCGTAAATACAAAAGCCACCAACCAACCCAACTTTCCCAACGATTGCAAACACCAACTGTACATCAGTAGTGAAGGCGCCACACCAAAGGTCACCATATCTGACAAACTATCATATTCGCCACCAAAGGCGGTTTGCGTGTTGGTCATGCGCGCAATTCGACCATCCAAACCATCCGCCACCATACCAATGAAAATGGCAATCGCAGCCACATCATATTGTAATTTAAATGACGCAACGATGGAGTAAAATGCTGCAAACAAACTGGACGTGGTTAATAAATTGGGCAATAAATAAATACCCGATAAACTTTCTTTAGATTTCACAGCACACACCTCTTCACCAATACAACAACCTGCCATTATGATTTTTTTATAACAATAGATCAAGTCACGAAGTTTAAGCGCCATGGATATTATGCTATCATTGATAAAGCAATGTGTTGAGACTAGCCAATGAGCCAAAAAAAACCCAAAAAAATTGTCATTGAAGGCATTACCGAAGAAGGCAAAACCTTTCGCCCAGGTGATTGGGCGGAGCGTTTAAGTGGAAGCCTTGCGAGTTTTAAAAATAGCCGCATTCACTACTCACCCTTATTACAACCCAGCATCAACCACGATGGTTATAAATGTGTGTTGTTGGATCCCAAACTTAAAGAATCAAGCCCTGAGCTTTATCAATCGATTTTAGACTTTGCAAAAAACAACAAACTCAATGTGTGTGGCGAAGAAAACGAAGATTCTGCACTTTAAAATTTTGTATTTAATGCCTCATCAATTCAAACAAATGATAAAACACATAATCAATCCCGGCCAAAGTTTGATTGATGTAAATACCACAAATACCCGCGCACATCATAAATAACCCCTTTCGACCTTCTTGAACACCGGGCTCACTGGCATGCACCATCAACACAACGCCACGAACAAACCAAATCACTCCAGCTGTTTGAATCATCACTTTAATGGAATCAACAATATTGTAGGGATCCGTGGATGCATATTGCAAGATGCTATCACTTCCAAAAGCCGTGTTGGCAAGCACAACAACCGCACTTGGCAGATAAATAAGTGCAGTCCCTCCCACAAAATACGCTATAATAACAAATGCTTTTTCGTGCGAGCGCGACTGTGGTCTATAATCACCCATGGCTCTAAGTTTTTCAAAACCAACGAAGAACATGGCAATCCCCGCAATATAACCCACACCACTCACCAATGCCTGAAAAGGAATCAGTGATTGACTTAAGTTATACAGCATTGAACCATCAAGATTGGCCATGAATATCCCAACTATTTTTTCAACAAATATTGCATCCTAAAGTTCGCAAAGGCTATACTGCGACTTCAAATCATAACTGTTTTTTATTCTCACGATGTGATCTCATGCAAAATAAAACATTTCCAATCGAACTTATAGAATCGCGCATGCTTTCTCCTAATGTAAAGCATTTTGTATTTCATTGCCAATTGGATCCGGTTTTTGATCCACTTCCGGGTCAATTCATTACCCTTGTTTTTGAAAAAGAAGGTCAAGTTCTAAGACGCAGTTATAGCATTGCAAATCCACCAAAAGGCGAAAATCGCATTGAATTTGCCGCCAGTTATGTCAAACATGGTCCTGCCAGTGAATTGTTATTCAATCTAAAACCTCATGATACCTTACAAGCCATGGGTCCTTTTGGGCGACTCATTTTAAAAAATCCACCCCCGAAACGATTTATTTTGGTTGCAACCAGCACTGGTGTGACTCCTTATCGCGCCATGATTGAGGAACTCGCCAGCGTTTTAGAAAAAAATCCTGATCTTGAAGTCGTTATTATTCAAGGTGGACAACAGCCAGAAGATATTTTATATGTTGAAGATTTCACCCAGTTTGCCCAGCATCCTCGCGTGCACTTTCGAGCGCAACTGAGTCGAGCAGAGCAGGTTGATGAGACTAGGCACCAATATCAGGGTTATGTGCAAACGGCCTTTCCTCAATTAAACCTTAATCCACAAGAAGATCTCATTTACTTATGCGGTAATCCCAGCATGGTTGATGATTCTTTTGAACAATTAAAAAATCTTGGATTTGAGGTCAATCAAATCATTCGAGAAAAATACATTTCACGCTAACATCAATAGGAGCAACACCATGGATTTTTATGATGAATTATCAGCCATCATCGATCACCTTAAAGAACAAGGAAAAGGCATTCTGGCCGCCGACGAAAGTGAGGCAACCATCGGCAAACGGTTTGCCGACATTGGGGTTGAAAATACCGCCAAAAATCGTGAGTCTTATCGAGCATTACTGGCCACCACACCAGAACTTGAGCAATACATTAGTGGTGTGATTTTGTTTGAAGAGACCTTTGAACATCATGGCCCCGATGGCACGCCCATTGCCGATCTTTTTGCACAAAAAAACATTCTCCCAGGCATTAAAGTTGATAAAGGGCTTATTAATCTACCCAATTCCAATGAAGAAAAGATAACCCAAGGCTTGGATGGCTTGGCAGAGCGTTTACTTCATTATAAAAATAAAGGCGCGCAATTTGCCAAATGGCGCAACGTGTACACCATTTCTGAACAAACACCATCCACCACGGCATTAAAAGCAGGTGCTGAGGTTCTGGCGCGTTATGCAGCCATTTGTCATTCTGTTGGCATGGTACCCATTGTTGAACCTGAAATCTTGATGGATGGACATCACAGCATTTTGGATTGTGCTGAAGTTTCTGAGATGGTGTTGCACGAAGTATTTTTGGCTTTGTTCCATCATCAGGTCAATCTGGAGCACATCATTTTAAAACCCAGCATGGTGACCTGTGGTAAAAGCTGTAAACCATTCAGCGACCCAGAAGAGGTAGCCGAATTCACCATCAGTGTGTTTCGAGATACGGTTCCAGCATCGGTTCCATCGATTAATTTTCTCTCTGGTGGACAAACACCACTGGAAGCCACACAAAATTTGAATGCCATCAACAGCATGGGTTATCAGCCATGGAATTTAAGCTTTTCATATGGCCGAGCACTGCAAGAAGATTGCTTGAAAGCATGGGGTGGCATTGCAGCGAATCAAGCCAAAGCACAACAAGTGCTGTTAAAATGCGCAGAGCGCAATGGCTTAGCGTGTTTTGGTGAGTATGCTGAAGAAAACTAAACACAAATCGTTAGGGCCTGCCGACAGGTCCTAAATCTTTGTTTTAATTTTTTCTATGTCTTGGCGTGTTAGACCCGTTCCTTCGATCACTATTTCTGTTGCAACGCCTTGACGTAGAAGATTTTTGGCAATGTCATATTTTTCTGCCCGTTTACCTTTAGCCTCGCCTTCAGCGATGCCTTCAGCATATTTATCCATTATCAACGTTTTTTCTCGGCTAATTTGATCCCAATAACTTTCATAAAGCGTCATTTCTCCTGGTGTATAAGCAGATTCTTCAGCAAGCTCTAAAGCTTGGGCTATTTCTGGCACATCCAGAAGCTCTTGTGAAACAGAAGTTGTTTTCTCATCAATTTCACGTAAAAAACGCAACCACAATAAGCGAAGTTTTTTTTCTTCTGATGATTGAATGGGAAACTTAGGTAATTCAATAAAAATTAACTGTAAGTGATGAATCACATCCTGCGCTGTACCATCCTTCTTGAGCAGTTGATAATGATGATACCAATCGTCACTATCTTTTTCATAAATCTCAGCGACAATACCCAAACCATAGACTGGTTGAAGAAATTTATAGTCTTCTCCCTTTACCAATTGTTTTATGAATGCTTGGCTGGTTCCGAAAAGTAATCGTTGTTTAAAATGATCGGTCCAATTCATTTGCATTTCAACAATGAAGACTCGGCCGTTAGAATCCGTACATTTCACATCGGCAATGGTTCGCTTGAATTCAGGAATAACCGGGACTTGTTCACTTTGCAAATACGTTAACTTAACAATCGGACTATTCGCAGGCAATGGAAGCAAGGCATTTAAAAAGCTTATCAATAAGTTTGGATGTTCACCAAAAATTTTTTTAAAAACCACATCGGCTTTGGGATCAAGGTATCGAGACACAATTATTTTGACCATGGTTTGGTTGAAAAAGGTGATGGATTAAAGATTTGATCTGGTTCAAAATCATCCTCTTTGTTGTTTTTTTGTTCTAAAGAGATCTCTTCCCTCTTCTCTAACTTAGGATTTGGTATGGGTAATAAATGATTCGCCAGACGTTGGATGAAGACATCATATAAGGTTAAAGTTGGTAAATGAATCCTTAAGCTCAGTATGTTACCTTCGTTGTCTTGATCGATTTTAAGACAATCATCAGACATATGATTTTCTTTTTGGAATGCTTCCCATTCGTCTAATACAGCACACATGAATTTTTTTAGTTCATCTCTTTGTTCTTTAGA
>CAISSD010000045.1 GCA_903887975.1 uncultured Legionellaceae bacterium
CAGAAATTTATTTTGTCTCTCAAAGTCATGGTACTGTTAATGAAAGTGAAATATTAGAAAAACAGTTGGCAGAAGTTGAAACAATTATAAAAGACTATCAATCAAAAATTTCAAATTTAAAAATTGATGATGTACATTCATCATCTGGTTACAAGACCATTGATCAAATAAAAGAAGAAGCAGGTAAAAAAAGATCTTTTTTTCCAGAAAAAGTTACAGAAAAACAAAAAAATATCAGTGCTGGTGAAAAACTAGATGAAGAAATGAATCAAGGAAAAAGATTGTTGTTTGAGAGAAAATTAGACGAACAAATAAAGCTAAAAACGAAATTGCAAGGAAAAATTTTAGATAAAAAAAACACATCTAAAGTCTCTGAAGTTTCTAATGATAGGCTCCAAAAAACAGAATCACCCAAACAGGCTCTTCATTCGACTGTTATGAAAACAATCAAAGAGAGCTTCTCATTATTGCGAGAAAAAATAGTCGGCAAATCTGAATCCAAGGAAAAGCCAACCAAACCAGAACCCTTTGATCCCACAAATAGGTTGTGAGGATCTCTCACCCCAACCCATCCAACCAATGATTCCCAACCCCCAAAACCGCAACTTCCGTCTCCGCCATCACCCATGTTTGTCCAAAATCCAAACTATAATAACCCACCGGTCGTGTATGTCGACCGTCGTCAAAAAAACCCACCGCCGTGCAGGCATCTTGCTCGCAGTGAACCGCATGAAGCTCGGTTCTTAAGCCCTCATCATTCATGAGCGGTTGCATCGCGGATTTCTCCCAATGCTGCCCATAATCCGAACTAACAAAGCTTACAGGCACCCGTTGTTCATGAAGACTCGATTGAATGTACCCCACCGAAATGCACCCTTTTGGGCCACAGGTGATGGCGGTTAAGGTGATGTTTTGTTCGGGCTCAATCGCTGGCATGATCGATGAACGCTCCCACGTGATGCCTGAATCGGAACTAAAATAACCAAGTGCTTGGGGGCCATTGGGATAATAAGCCCCAATGGCGCCACAATGTTGCTCATGACATGAAACATCTTGAAGTAACGCAATGGATGAATGTTCAGGTGGGGGGGGTAGGGTGCTGGCAATCGCCCAATGAAGGCCTAGATCCGATGAAACATAAACAAGCGGTAAAATATTGTCATCCAAATTGGTGTAATAGCCCGCAGCCACACATGCTTCATCAGCACAGGCAATGCTCTTAAGATGACTGTCGCTGTGATCAAACATCGGTGGCGGTATGGTTTCGGATAACGTCCATGTTTCACCTTCGTCATGGCTTTGATGACTGATGGGTTTGTGGTATTGACCCTGTTGGGTGTATCCAATGGTCACACAATGTTGCAGCCTACAAAAAACGCCGGTGAGTTTATCATCAATACTGCTTTGTGGCTCTGGTAATTGATGGGAGCGATGCCATGATAGGCCGGCATCATGACTGACATAGGTCAAGGGTTTGGGATTGGTTGTTCCATCGATGTAAAACCCCACCGCAGTACAATGATTTTGATGGCAAGAAACAGCAAGAAGTTCATTGTCGATGCTGCCTGATGGCTGCGGTAGTATGGGAGATAAAGACCAGTGAATGCCAGCATCTTCCGAGGTATAACTCAAGGGCATGCCTTGATGGGTGTTGTTGATGAAGGAACCCACGGCAACGAGGGCTTTGGTTGTGGTGATGAAACCATAAAGCATTAAAATAATCATGAATTTGGGTAGACGAAGGTGCTTTGGGTTCATGTTGGCTTTAGGTGGTTGAAATCATGGTGGATTTTGTCATGCTTGGGTGGGCTTGGCAAATAATACGCTTGAGCCCATTGAATTTATTCGGTATGATCGCACAAATTTTAATCTATGTTGTCGTTCTCCATGTTGAATCATAAAGTTGGGTTTGTTAGCCTTGGTTGTCCTAAGGCATTGGTTGATTCTGAGC
>CAISSD010000046.1 GCA_903887975.1 uncultured Legionellaceae bacterium
ATCCACTGCTTGTTGAAACAACGTTAAATTGAGTGCGTTTTGAAGCGCATGTCGAATGGCATCGCGATACAATACCCTATCAGCTTGCGCGCGTGTGGCTCGAACCGCTGGGCCTTTAGAGGCATTGAGTGTACGAAATTGTATGCCTGCTTTATCGGCAGCCAAGCCCATAATGCCATCCAATGCATCAATTTCTTTAACCAAATGGCCCTTGCCAATACCGCCAATGGCAGGATTACAGGACATTTGACCGAGTAAATCAAGATTGTGGGTCAAAAGCAGGGTTTTCGCGCCCATGCGTGCGGCAGCCAATGCGGCTTCGGTGCCAGCATGTCCGCCGCCAATAACGATGACATCATATTGTTGTTCTAAATTCATACACACACGCACAACGATTGTAAAAAGTGCAATTATACGCCGGTTTGTCTCTTATCTGCAACGAGAAGCTTTAGCTTGAAATAAAAACAATATGGTCTATAAATAGATTATAGAGCTTTTCATTTTTAAAAATTTTAACCTATTGGAGATTAAGCATGTTTTTCTCACCAGCTAAATATCTTAATAAACCCTACCAACCTATCGTCGAGGCCATTCTGAATAAGGATAAAAAAGAAAACAGTATTGAGTCAATCCTTAATCAAGTTGATTCTTGTTTCAAAAATTCTGACGACGTTGAAGCTTTTCAAAAAATTTCAATGCCTTCTAACGCAAAATTCAAAGATAAAGATAAAGATTTAGAAAAAAAATTCAATCATTTTTTTAAGGCTTTCGTCAAACATCATCTTCATCCCGAAAGTAAACTTGATTACAAAGACCGAGAAAGAGCATTTTTCAATCTTTATATGAAAATAAAAATGTTGTCTTATGATGATTTAACCCAACAATTCGGAAAAACCGTTGAGGAAAACACAACCTCATTTTTAGAGACTGGCGTTCAAAAGTTTGAAAAAACAATTGGATTAAACTTAAAGAAATAAGACCCTCTAAATGTTAAACCCATTGAAACTTTTGGAAAATTAGTTGGTCGAGCTGCCGAAAAAGTCACCCTGAAGAAAGATAAAAAAGCTTATGTTAAGCAACATATTTCCCCAGAAGCTTTTGAGAAAGCAAAAGAAGAACTTTTGGCGCTTCTGACTCAAAAACCAGAGCGATCAGAACCCTCCGAATTATTGACCAAAGAACCCTTTTTGGCGATTAAAAAAGAAATTCAAAAAGAACTTGGACCTCAACTTATGAGTCGATTTAGAGCATTACTAGAAAAGTCGCGTGAAAAAAAAGAGCGCGATGATGACGATAAAGTAGATTTAACGGTTACGCTTTGATGCACTCAATTCAACAAACCCTATCCTCGATGCAAGTAAGTCCCTCTATCTTGCATCGTCTCAATACTATTCACCACAATCTCATGACAAATCTCATGCATCAACGGAATCTCTGCCATACTCATCCCCGACTGAATCACATACGCCAACAGCAACGCATCTTGCCAGGTTTTTTCATTCGCGCGACCCTTGGCTTTCAGCCACAATGCCACCCATAAAAAATGAAACAACCACGACGCTCTTTGTCGCTCTAAAACCTCAGCAAAAACTGCGGCAATCGCATCCTCAAAACGACACACCTTGACCCCTTGAACAAAACTACTGCATTGATTGACAATTTTATCAATGTGCGTGCTTTCAATATACCAAGACTCAGTAAAGCGTTTATTTTTGGTCCAAGATTTTGAGCGTTTTAATGACAAACGGACTTCATCTGGCGTAAAAGGATGAATTTGCACACTCAAGCGCTTCATGATCTCATCCACATCCAATAACTCGGGCTTAAAATTAAACCCCGATGCTTCCATCACTTCTAAAAAAAACAAACCTGGAACATGGCCCTGTTCACGGGTTAACGCCAAAAAGTGCTTGGTCATCGTCAAAAAATAAGCTTCATCAACAGGGCGCAACATGACGGTGTCATCAAATGCCTCTTGGTAATAGCGCTGGACCTGTCCAGAAGGGATAATGGGTGTGATCCACACATCTTTAATGCCCAAACCCTGTTTGAACAACAACCCACACAAACGACTTGTTTTTTGATGTGTCAAATTCAAAAACACCCCCTGAGCACCACTGCCATCCACTTCAGTGGCCATCAAGCGACCCATTTCAAACTGAGGCTTTTCTCGATGAAAAATAACACCTTTGCGACGCTGAATATTGATCCATCGATCAAAAATAGCATGATGCGTCTCTGGATACCAAGACTGTATCATTTGAAGTCTTGTTAGTGATATTGAAGACAACTTCATGTGCGGCATTAGTTGATCTAGGGTCGAAAAAACCACGTCTCGAACTTCTTGTTTGGGGTGCAACAACATCAAGGGCGGAATATCCAAACCCTCCTCAATACTGGATAAATCCGTGACCAAATCTTCAAAAAAATCAGGGGGCATGGCATAGCTTTGGGCAAAAAAATGTTCGGTCATCTCAAACACGGTTAAACCAGAAAGATCCTCAATCAAAGCTTTCATGGCGGCTAAATGATCCGCGTCAGAAACGCCCATGTCTTCATCATCAGCACTGGCCAACGTATAATACGCATCACGCAACGCATCGCTCAATTCAATATGCGCATCGTAAAACCCATTCAATACGGGCAACCAAAATCCAAGTGATTGAGGTCCATGCGTTATGGCTTGCGCCAAGCAAGACATCACCTGATCCATCAATTTTAGACCCAAAGAATGACCGCGCTCAATCGCCGATTGTAATTGTGCCACACAAACATCAAGAGCAAACAAACATGCCGAATAATAAGCATCATCATCATCGACTTCTTGTTCACTCATGGCGTGTAACTGATCAACAATCTTCAAAGCCACTTCGGGCTCATTGATGAACACTTGATAATGTTCAGGCGATGGTTCTTCATGGGCTTCAATGGCCAAGGCAATATCCATCAACGTTTCTTGTACATTCATGATTTTACAATAACCCGGCCTTGGCCTTTTTCATCAATGGCTACAAAAACAAAAGTACCTTCCGTCACTTTGACCTTGGCCTTTGATGCCAACATGGTGGTCCAAACTTCCACGCCAATGGTCATGGATTTTGTCCCTATTTTAATTAACGAAACATGGCAACTCACCAAATCGCCCACGCGTACCGGTTTTAAAAACACCATGGAATGAATGGCCACCGTCACCACACGCCCTTGTGAAATTTCTTTGGCCAAAATACCTGCGGCCAAATCCATTTGTGACACAATCCAACCACCAAAAATATCACCATTGGCATTGGTATCTGCTGGCATAGCAATGGTTTGAATCGTTAACTCGCCCATAGGCTCTGACATCACGAGATACTCCTCTTGAGTTTACTTAAAGCATCCGCCATGGCCGTGTTCAGTAAAACTGGTTTAGGTTTAGGTTGTGCTTTGGGTTTTACCAACACAGGTTTTTGTACTTTTTCAGATGGAGTTTTAAGATTTAGACTCAAACCAATGCGATGTCGGGCTTTATCAACCTCAATCACCCGAACCTTAACGACATCACCGACTTTAATCACCAATGATGGATCTTGCGTTGATTGAAGGTTCATGGCCGAACGATGCACCAAACCGTCTTGATGAACACCAACATCCACGAACGCACCAAAACTCGTCACATTGCTGACAACCCCCTCCAGAATCATACCCATACTCAAAT
>CAISSD010000047.1 GCA_903887975.1 uncultured Legionellaceae bacterium
CTGTGCCAGTTGCATTCAACGTTCTATCAGCAACCAAACGAGAATATTCTACGCCACCATGGAAACGGATGCTTTTGAATTCACCGAAATCAACATGTTGACCAAACTCTACGTTGACCATGTTCCAGCTTGGGCTTGTGTTTAAATAGCCTGTTGCATCAGTAAGAGTTCCACCAACAAAAGGAGCACTAAAAGTTTTGTTGTTGTTGTTGTTGATGTAATACCAGTTTACGTTCAAATCATTACCAGTATTGAACATGTAAGCTGCTTCAAGCTTGAAGCCCCAATTGTAGTTGGGCGCAAAGTTTTCGTATTGGTAAGCATTAGGATTGTTTGAAGCAACTTGGAAAATTTGTGGATCCAAGCTCGCAGTTCCAATACTTGGTTGGAAATACAATGCATCACCACCAATCATCCAAGCAGTGCTTTCGCAGGGAATAGTCACATTCACTGCACTGCAAACAGGACCCATTGTTCCTGCAAAAGCAGCACTACTACCCAAAGCAAGTACAGCTAAAGCTGTTTTTTTAAGATTTAACATGAGTATCTCCACTTTTTTATTATTAATTTCCGCTTTTAATTACGCCACCCATTTTTATCACAGTACGTAATCTTTTGCACCCATCCGAAAACGTACATTACATGATTATCTATTCTCTAATCATGCTTGTCAACAATCTCGCATCCTTCATTTTTTACATCTACTAAAAAACTAATCAAGCTACATTACCCAACCACTTTAAACCAAAATATAATCCCTGTAAACCCATCTCTGTATTTTTTATTTCGCCAAACAAACCACGAGATGCATTCACTGAAAAATGCGGATTAAAATACCGAACCCACATCCATCCCACATTCATCAACATGCTTCCTTGTGCAAGGGGGCAAACATAAGTTGCACCAATTTTGGCTTCAAATTCAGGAACAATGGTACGCTCTGAAAGATGTAAAGAATTTCCTTGATAAACACCCACAGGATAAAACGAAAAATTTTTATTCCCCGACAACACACTGAAAGCACTAAACGCATATGCACCCAAACCATTTTGCCAATGATTTTGAAAATCAAACCCAAATCGGGGCCCATAACCTTGAAAATTAGAGACTTGATACGATGTCGAGGTGGCACTTGTTTCAACACGTTGAAACACGCCTGTCCTGCTGTTTTTGAGGCCGGTATAACTCATTCCACCAAAAATACGAACGGCTTTAAATTCATTCATATTTATATTTTGCCCCCACTCAACATTCACCTGATTCCAACTGGGATTATAGGTAAATTCGCCTGATGTAGGTTGGTTTAGCAGTAGGGCATTTGAAAAATAAAAAGTTCTTGAGGTGTTGATATGATACCAATTGACGTTAAAATCATCATCCGTGGCAGCATGATAAGACGCCTCTAAATTAAAACCCCAATTCCATTGTTTGGCAAAACTTAAATATTCACGAACATCGAATTGATTCGATTGCAATGCACCAGGAACAGCCAAAAGGCCCTGATCGGGTTGGATGTATAGCTCCTGATAACCAAATCCCCAGGCATTTGATGCACAGGGAATACTCACCTCTGCGGGATGACCAAACCCCATGCTCCCTGCAAAAATCAACGAAGGACTTAAGAACAAGCCAACACTTATGCTTTTAATATACGCATTAATTTGAATTTGGGTCTCCATTTA
>CAISSD010000048.1 GCA_903887975.1 uncultured Legionellaceae bacterium
TCGTCGAGCCGTTCGCCTTCCATGGGAACGCATATGAGGCCGCGGCCGTACTTTGCCATAAAATTTATATCTGCCGGCGTAGTAAACGAGCCCGCCATGATGAGGTCTCCTTCATTTTCTCGATCTTCAGCATCAATTAAAATCACCATTTTACCCGCTTTTAGGGTTTTAATGGCATCCACAATGCTGGAAAAGGGTTGAGTCACCGAGGAACCTCCAAAGAACGCACTTGATGCGCCACAATTCGCGCAACGTAATCAAATTCAACATTGAATTCATCATTCATTTTTTTTTGCTCTAAATTGGTTGCCGATAAAGTATGCGGCACCAACATCAAAGAAATCTCATCCTTTAAGACCTGATTGATGGTCAAACTCACACCATCCAACGTAATGCTGCCTTTGGGCAAAAGATACATGGTATCACACTCTTGAAATCCACCAACCCTCATTTCAAGATAATCACCCTGTCTTTGCAGCGATAATAATCGAGCAACACCATCAACATGTCCACTCACATAATGCCCACCCATTCGAGCCCCAACCATCAAGGCCCGCTCTAAATTCACAGCACTTCCCAATTGTAAGTCGTGCATGGTGGTTTGACGCAACGTTTCAGGCGATACATCAAAAGCCATAACGCCTGCATCATCCGACAAAAGAGTTAAACACACCCCATTCACCGCAATACTCTCGCCAATGTTCAGTGCATCACCCCATGTGGCTTTAATCATCAATCGCGAACCACCATTCACCAATTTATGGGCCACGACCCTACCCACTTGTTCAATTAACCCTGTAAACATCAATCCACCCTTTCATGATGAGCATGCCAATCCACACACCCCACAACATTATCATCCATGACTTGCCAATGAAGATTCATTGCTGGCCATGGTGCATCTTTAGAATAAGCACTTAAGGCTTTTGCGCCCAAAACATGAGGTGTGATGTAAAGATAGGTTCGCTGCACCAAACCAAGTTGATGCAATTGTTGAAACAATGTTGCCCCGGCTTCAACCCACACATCATGAAATCCAGCTTTACCCATCCAATCCATCACGGCGTTCAAATCCAACCCCTCATCATCAACTGCTATGGCTTGGTGCGTGACATGAGGCAACGCGATTTGAGGCGTGCATTTTGAATCATGCAACACATAACAATGCTTTGCGGTTTGAAAAATACGCGCATTCACATTTACCCGACAATGCCTATCTAAAATCACCACAACTTTGGGCAAAATACCGTTTTTGGTTCTGGCATTCAATTGTGGATTGTCTTGAATGATGGTGTTTGCCGTTGTTAAAATGGCATCCGTGATCTGACGATTGACATGCGTGAATGTCATGCATTGTTGATTGGATAGCATCGTGGTTTTTCCATCAGCTGCTGCGATTTTTCCATCCAAACTCTGCGCCATTTTAACCGTGACCCACGGTCTTTGATGCTTGGTCCAATAAAAATAACTTTGATAAAATACATCAATTTCAGGAACCGATTCATGAATCACATCAACTCCATGCGCTTTCAATACATCCATGGAATGATGGTTTGCCACCAAAGGATTGGGATCTTTGAAAGCAAAAACAACTTTTTTAATTCCCGATTGAATAATGGCCTCGACACAAGGTGGTGTTCGCCCCCAATGATTACAAGGCTCAAGCGTGACATACAAAGTGACCTGGTCAAATTTTTGTTCCGCTTGTTGCATCAATTGTATCAAGATTAATTGCTCAGCATGTGCGGTACCTGCACCATGATGATAAGCTTGTGCTATAATTTGAGAATCTTGAACCGCAATCGCACCAACACTGGGATTAGGCGCGCACTGTCCCCGACCCAATGAGGCTTGATTGAGTGCTTGACGTAAATAAAATTGATGCGGCGTGCTCGCCATAATCATGAATACATACCTAAATATTGATATGAGTATGTTAACAAATGATTCATTTTTTGAGTAGACTTATGTTGAAAAACTTAAAACATACACTCACAACCCTCTTGATGTTGCTCTCAACAGGGATCTTTGCCTTTTCGCCTTATTCAAACAGCGAGCTTGACGAGCTCGAAAAGCAATTCGTTGAACAAATCAATCAATCAGACAGTATCATTCGAACACCTCTGGCCAATCAATACATCAATACACTGGGCAAACGATTGGCCTTGCACGGAGAGTTGCGCGCACCTTACTTTTTTTTGGTTAAATCCAACGAAATCAATGCTTTTGCAGGACCTGGCGGCTATATTGGGGTGAACTCTCAACTCATCCTAGCTTCAGAAAACGAAAGTGAATTGGCAGCCGTCATGGCGCATGAAATGGCCCACGTGCGATTACATCATCTTTACCAAATGATTGAGCATCAAAAACAAATGCGTATTCCGATGCTGGCATCGATGCTGGCGGCCATTGCGCTTGGTGCCATTAACCCAAGCCTTGGCAGTGGTGCACTGATGGCTTCATTAACAGGTTTTGCCCAGGACAACATCAATTTTGTCCGTGCCAACGAAAAAGAAGCCGACCGAATTGGCATTGATATGTTGATAAAATCCGGCCTTAATCCTCAAGGTATGGCGGGGTTTTTTAAAAAAATGCAACAAAGCATGCGCTATTATTACACAGCCAATATTCCAGCCATTCTTCGAACCCATCCCCTGGATGAAGACCGCATTGCTGAAGCTGAAGGACGGGCTGCGGGACTACCCCACCATTTTGATGAATCCAGTGAGGATTACGGCTTATTCAAAGAAATTATTCGTAATTCAGGCATCCAAGACACCAAGTCACTATTGGATTACTATCAATCGCATTGCAATAAAAATAATTTGAACATGGCCTGCCAATATGGTTATGTTTTGGCACTTAGCAACAACAATCAATGGTCCGAGGCAAAAGAGCGTTTAACCCCATTACTGGCACAAAGACCTGATCATTTATATTTTGTAACCGCCATGGCCAACATCGAGCGCAATCAGGGTTATGTCATCGAGGCGTCAAATCGCCTGAAAAACTTACACATGAATCATCCGGACAATTACGCCATTGCCATGGAGTATGCCGAGAGTTTAATCGCGGCCAAACAAGCCGCCAAAGCGGTCAGTGTGCTTTTGAGAACCAGTTGGACCTTTAAAAACGATTTGCCATTATGTCTTGCATTGGCCAAAGCACATGCTGAAAACCACCAAAAAGATTATGCTTATTTTACTGAAGCACAATGTCATTTATTACAAGGCCAAAAACGTGCCGCCATGAGTCAATTAAAACACGCCCAATCTTTGGTTAAACATGATGCATTATTAAAAGCAAGAATTGCTGCAAAAATAGAAGAA
>CAISSD010000049.1 GCA_903887975.1 uncultured Legionellaceae bacterium
TCTTTATTCATCGATGCAGAAAAAAATGATGACATCCAATTGGTCGTTTTAAAAGGCTTGGGACCACATTTTTCAGCAGGCGCTGATTTGGCGTGGATGCAGCGCATGATTGATTACAATGAAACAGAAAATTTCAATGATGCCATGATTTTGGCTCGCACCCTACACACGCTGTATCATTTTAAAAAACCCACCGTTGCCATTGCTCATGGCAAAACGTTTGGTGGTGGTATTGGATTGTTGGCCGCCTGCGATGTGGTCTTTGCTGCAGAACAGGCAACCTTTTGTTTTTCAGAAGTTTCACTGGGCTTGATTCCAGCAGTCATCAGTCCTTATGTGGTTCAAGCCATGGGGCGCGCCTCTACGTATTGGATGATGAGTGGCGAACCATTTGATGCCAACACAGCGTTGTCGTTACAACTTGTACATCAGGTTATTGCCGATGATGCATTAAATGTCGTCACAGAGGCTTGGATTAAAAAAATATTGCATTATCCACCCCAAGCCATCAAAGACATTAAATCTCTGGTGCGTATGGTCAGCAATCAACCCATTGATGAATCCTTGATTGAACGCACAGCGCTTTTGATTGCCAAAAAACGCGTGTCTGATGAAGCGCAATGGGGGATCAAAACGTTCCTTAATCGGCACACAAAGAGGTGACCATGTTTAAACGCTTGTTGATTGCCAACCGTGGAGAAATTGCTTGTCGCATCAATAAAACCGCCCAAAAAATGGGAATAACGACCATTGCGGTTTATGCTGATGCCGATAAAAATAGCCTTCACGTGCGCCTTGCCGATGAAGCGTATCGAATTGGTGAATCCATTGTCTCTGAAAGTTATTTAAACATTGATGCCATCATCCATCAAGCACGTCTTCATCAAGCGGATGCCATTCACCCTGGCTATGGTTTTTTATCAGAAAACGCTGATTTTGCAAAAGCGTGCCTTCTTCATGACATTGTGTTTATTGGTCCATCGGTTGAAGCCCTAAAAATTATGGGCTCAAAGCAAGAGTCGAAAAAGGCTTTGTCACACACGAACGTCCCACTCATCCCAGGGTATCACGGTTCTCTTCAAACGCCAGAGCAATTATTACAAGAAGCAAAAAAAATAGGTTTCCCAGTGTTACTGAAAGCAGCCTTTGGCGGCGGTGGCAAAGGCATGCGCATGGTTGATGAAGAATCAAAGTGGTTTGATGTTCTAAATCAAGCCCAAAGGGAAGCCATGCATTGTTTTGGTAACGATACCATGATCATCGAAAAACAGTTGCTGAAACCACGTCACATCGAGGTACAACTTTTGTGTGATCACCACGGGCAAATTTTGCATCTTTATGAACGCGATTGCTCCATTCAACGTCGCCATCAAAAGCTTATTGAAGAAGCACCCGCTTTAAATTTATCACCATCTTTACGCGAAAAAATGTTTGATGCCGCCATCACCGTGGCAAAAACCATTAGCTATACCGGTGTTGGCACCGTAGAATTTTTGGTTGATGCGTCTGATGATTTTTATTTTATAGAAATGAACACACGTCTCCAAGTGGAGCACCCCGTGACGGAAATGATCACCAAACTTGATTTGGTCGAATGGCAAATTCGCGTTGCGGCCAATGCAGCTCTTCCATGGGCCCAAAAAGACATCCCCTGCACGGGACACGCCATAGAATGTCGCATTTACGCCGAAGACACGCATTCAGGATTGCCATCAACAGGAAGCATTCATTATTTAAAATCACCAACCAACCCCGACATTCGAATCGACTCTGGTATTGATGAACAATCCATCGTCAGCCCTTTTTACGATCCTTTATTACTCAAAATCATGGCTTATGGTGAAACCCGAGATAACGCATTAGCGCACTTGAATATCGCCCTTAATCAACTGGCCATTGGTGGGGTTAAAACCAATTTAGCCTTGCTGTCACACATTGTAAAACATCCAGATTTTATCCATAGCCAATTCACCACCCATTTTATTGAAAACAATCCCTTTGTGCCTCAGGAGCAAAATACATGGCAAGCATTGATTTTGGCGGCAAGTTTTGATTACCTCAACATCCACACCGATGATCCCATTCAAGAAGATGCCTGGGCATGGCATCGAACGTCGTGGCCCGCATACTATGAGCATCAAGGCATAACGTATTGTGTCACCGTCACGCCCATCAATCGTCATGAATGGCATTTGCAATGGGACAAGCATGGGACTGTGCTCAAAGGCCACCTTGGTCAAGGCCAAAATGTTTATGAATTAACACTGGATCATGGACAATGCATTCAAACCATTGATGTGACGCAACAGCATCATCTTTTAACTTTTTTCACTCCATTATCACCCCTCACCATCAAACAACATCATGATGAAAACCCAACAACAGCTCCTGTGTCCCAAAATCAATTAACCGCACCCATGCCGGCCACAGTTGTTGCGATTTTAAAGCAACAAGGAGAAAGTGTTGCACCTGGTGATGCCTTATTGGTTTTGGAAGCCATGAAAATGGAACACACCATCCATGCCCCAATGTCGGGGTTGATTGCTGAGGTTTTCTATGCCGTGGGTGATCAAGTGGACGAAGGTGTGTTGTTGGTTGCTTTAGAGACAATCCCATCATGAATCCACCCGATGTCATCATCACCGAAGTTGGTCCAAGAGATGGCCTACAAAACGAGCCACTGTTTGTTAAAACCGAAGATAAAATTGAACTGATTAACCAATTAAGCTTAAGTGGATTACAACACATTGAAGTCACAAGTTTTGTGTCCCACAAATCCATTCCCCAATTAAGCGACGCGGGATTGGTCTTTGAATCAATTAAAAAAAAACCTGGTGTTCAATACACCGCACTCATTCCAAACGAACAAGGCCTTGTAAAAGCACTTCATCATGATGTCACGGAGATTGCCGTATTTATTGCCGTGAGTGAGTCTTTTAATCAACGCAACATCCACTGCTCCATTGCCGAAGCACTTAATCGAATTAAAATCATCATCAACAACGCAAAGCTCAAGAACCTTCGAATTCGAGCCTATGTTTCATGTGCTTTGGGATGCCCGTATGAGGGCGCGATTGCGCCCAAAATGGTGCTAAAAGTCGCACGCGATCTCATCCATTTGGGTGTTGATGCGCTAAGTTTTGCCGACACCATTGGTGTTGGAACACCCCAACAAACCAAAGCATTGATTCAAATATTAAGTAACGATTTAAACCCCACAGAAATAGCCATGCACTTTCATGATACCTACGGGCAGGCTATTGCCAATATTTATGCGTCTTTAGATGCTGGCGTTCGTCGATTTGACAGCTCATTAGCAGGTCTTGGTGGTTGTCCTTATGCCATGGGGGCCACAGGAAATGTAGCAACAGAAGATGTGTTGTACCTCATGCATGGGTTGGGTCTAACCACAGGCATTGACATCTACAAGATTGTTGCCGCAGGAGACTGGATTTGCCAACGCATGGGTCGACAAAACCAATCGAAAGTTGCCAATGCCCTACTGGCAACCCTAAGGAACTAACGTACGAATCCGAATCACATCCATGGTCAAGGCCCTAAAATAATCGTAAGACATATAATAATCGCCCTTATCACCCGCTTCTGGGCCCCATGAATTACGCAGTGTGAATAAGCCCTTGTGCTCTCGGCCTTCTTTATCCACAGCAACAGCATCATCATCATAGCCCGTGATGATGATGGCATGCCCCGCCCAACCATTCAAATAAAACAACGGTGCACCAATAATTTTTAAAAGATGTGGTGTTACCACCCAAGCATCATTGGCTTCATGGAAGTGTCCCAACGCACCAACACCCTCAATCAGAGGCAAGAAAAATCCAATCACCAA
This sequence comes from uncultured Legionellaceae bacterium, assembly GCA_903887975.1. GTDB lineage: Bacteria > Pseudomonadota > Gammaproteobacteria > Legionellales > Legionellaceae > CAISSD01. The sequence goes on from CAISSD010000049.1 coordinate 3,851, forward strand.
ACGATCACCCTCATTCAATGCCGTTTTGACTTCGGTTTGCAATGCCATCATGTCTTTTTCATGAAATAGAAATTGATAGGTACTTAATAAGGAACTCCAAGTATAGTAAGCCTCATCATCAAGCTGCTCACTTTGTTCGCGATAATCTTGCAACGTCATTTGGTTTTGAGGGATGGTAAAATCATCCCTGGGATAATCGGTCAAACCCGCACAACCCTGGGTTTGCTGGTTTTTTTGACTGATGATGCCAAATTCTTGCATGCGATCTAAAATTTTCTCGGGCATTTGTCCTTCCCAACCACTGGCGCCGTAGCTATTGTTTTCAATGTATTGGCCCAAAGTTAACAAACACAATTGACTGATGTAATCACCGTGTCCCATATAAGGATCAACTTCTCCCAGCACCGCATCAACCGCGGCGGTAGAAGCAAATGTTGCGCACGATCCATGCATGCCTTGATCCAAAACAGGCACTGTATTCATGCCCAATTGAACTTTAGATGGTAACTTTTGTGGGTTATTCGAGATGCTTGGCGCGTTTTGCATCACCGCTTCTTGGACATGTTTTTGAATGGATTGATTTGCATTGGGAGACAATTTAACCTTCAATAAAGCTATTTTTTTTTCATGGCCATTAGAAGTTTTAACCATGGTTTTATTGAATGATTGCGGTGTTTTAACCGTTAAAGATTCGGTCACGGTGCCATCAAAAGCAACATCAGGCATTGCCATTGCCGTTTGCACCAAACAAAAACCCGCAAAAAAACCATAAATAAATTTCATCATCAACCTTAAGCAACTTTAAAGTCTGGAAGAATACAATTTGTTTCTAAACATGTCAAGAAAACCAAATGCTTTACATTGATGTAACTTGTTGATAAAATACCCTCTTTAAAAATTCCTTATTCAATATTAAAAGGCAAACAACATACCGCGCAAGGTATATCAACAACGGAGCATCACGTATGAATTCAATACTACATATTCTATCCATTGCCATACTTGGCACCCATATTTCCAGCCATACGCCAGTCAAACAAAATCCCATTGCCACTGAAGTCGAAGAGCTTGCGGCCACGGCCCCTCAGTTGAATAAAAATGTTTTACGTATTGCGCTCACCGCTTATGAAAAAGCCCGCATCAAGGGTACGGTAAAAAAACCTGTTCTGACGGTCATTGATTATTCACTGCCTTCATCAAAACAGCGCATGTGGATTTTTGATGTCAACAAAGACAAACTTTTATACCATACCTATGTGGCTCATGGTAAAAATTCAGGTGATTTAACGCCTCGTCATTTCTCAAACACCATGTCCAGCAAACAAACAAGTCTTGGCGCTTATGTCACACGTGATACCTACATCGGTTCAAAAGGTTATTCATTGAATCTGCAAGGACTAGAAAAAGGCTTTAACGACAATGCGTTAAACCGACGGGTTGTGGTTCACGGTGCTTGGTATGTTGAACCCGAATTCATCAAACGCATGGGACGAGCTGGACGTAGCTGGGGTTGCCCATCCATTGCGAAGACCATGTCAAAATCCATCATCAATACCATCAAAGGTGGATCAATTTTGTTTGCGTATTATCCTGATAGAAATTATTTAAATCATAGCCGTTTTGCTGTGGCTTAAATGATAAAGCCAGGGCAAAACCCTGGCCAGTCACAGTCTTCCACTTAGGGCTCTGGCCCTAAAATCTTCCTTGATGATCGAATCCATTCGAAGCAAAGTCCCTTTCAACGCAACCATCCTTGGCTGCGATGATTTAAATTTACCAGTATGGTTTATTTAATGCAACGAGCCTGTAAAATAAACTCAACGTCACCGAAAAAAGCTTAAAAATAAATTTCACAATATAATCAACAACTTAAATAAAAATAAAATTATTTTCTTATGCGTTAAAAAGCTATTTTCTGCCCGTATGACAAGAAATATCTTGGATGAAACAAAGCAATCATGATGTAAAATTGTCAAACACAAACCGCTTTTTATTCATAAAGAGGATTTTTGATATCATGTCTGAACAAAACTCCATCACAAAAAAAGATAAAATTGAAGCCATCGATTGGCTGATTGAGACTTTTCCCGCAGCATTTTTCAAAAAATCAAACACGATTTTGCCCTTAAAAATTGGTATTTTGAACGACATCATTGTTTTTTATGATCACCTAACAAACCCTCCATTTAGCAAACAAATACTACGCGAGGCACTGCAATACTACACCTCTTCTCATGGCTATTTATCGGCACAAACCATCAACCAAGCGCGTGTTGATCTCTATGGAAACGAAGTGGATGAAGTCACAGAAGAACAAGCTCGATATGCTTTTAAACGCCAAAAAGCTAAAGCAGTGATGGCGACCATTGGCAAGCAACCAAATAATTCATAGCCACTGAAGATTGCAACATCGATGCTCGTGTGAATGGATTATAAGCAATACCTTTTAAATCCAGAACTTTGAAATCAACATCCCTAAGCCATTGGCACAGTTCGTGGGGCTTGATGAATTTATCATAATCATGGGTTTGACGTGGTAATAAATTGAGGATGTATTCACCCGCCAAAATGACACCCGCATAGGCCAGCAAAGTTCTATTGATGGTGGACAAAAACAAATAACCATCTTTTTTAAGTAAACGTGCACAATTTTGGATGATTTGTTGCGGATTGGGTACATGCTCCAGCATTTCCATACACACAATCACATCAAATGGTTCTGCATCCAAGGTTTCAATCGACGCATCAACATAATCAATCTCAAGCCTCCTATGCAATGCGTGTGCGCGCGCAACAGCCAAAGCACCCGATTCGACATCAAGACCCGTCACCAAAGCACCGCGACTCGCCAATGCTTCGGTCAAAATACCCCCACCACAACCAACATCCAAAACTCTTTTGGCGTGAAGGGGCACCATGGCTTCAATAAATGCCATGCGCACCGGATTGATGTCGTGCAGGGTTTTAAGCGGTCCATTTTTATTCCACCATTCATCAGACCATTGCGCAAATTTTGCCACTTCATCGGTATCAATATTATTGTTCATCAAGGCGCCTTTAATAAATCCATGGGTTTAAAAACATCAATAACATTGGGATTGGTGATAAAGCTTATGTTGTAAGGATGCTCGGCCACCACACAGACAAAATGCTCTGTTTCAGGGACAGATTGTGCGACCTTACCCAACAAAATCAATTGTACCTGAGGTTTGGTTTCCAATAAACCTTGAAACAAAGTTTTCATGAAGGGCTGCCAAAATCGAGCATGCATGGGTACTTCATTGTGGCGATACACCAAACAGGCATTCAACAATAAAAAACCATGGTCCAACAGCCCTGTAAAAAATTGTGAAGCCGTTTTTACATACGCTGATTTATCCAATGCCATAATGGCAGGCTTTGAATAATCATGTTGCAAATCGCCTCGAGCATGAAGCAACATTTTGATGAAATTTCTCAAAGAAGTTGCTCGATTAACCGAAGTGCTTAACCCCTGAGGCCCCCAAAGATCGCCCACCGCCGCATCCCAAAAAGCATAACCATTGGCCGATTGCATACGTGGGTAAGGCGACTCACCCAACAACACATAAGAAAGATGCTGCAAAGGCCTGGAAAAGCTAGCCAACAATTGCTGGGTTCCTGGAAGCCAATTTGTCGTTTGATTTAATGCGTCTAAATACTCAGCATCCATGGCCTGAAACGCGCGTTCAAGCAAAGGACGCCATTCATCATGAACCGGTTGCAAAAAATGACGCATGTTTTTTTTAAAATCTTGAAAAATTGCATGGTAACATAAATTTTTGATTGCAAACCAGGATATCTTGCGATAATATCGCCAACGGAGAGATGGCAGAGCGGTCGATTGCGGCGGTCTTGAAAACCGTTGAAGGGCAACCTTCCCAGGGTTCGAATCCCTGTCTCTCCGCCAAGTCACTTATGTAACTCTTTGAATAAATAAATTTTTGTTAAATAAACTCGTCTTCAGGCTAACTTTTAGGCCAACTCCCTGCAAAAGCTCGGTTAACCTTTTTTGAACTCATCAATTAATCTTAAGCAAGCTAGAAATAAACCCAGAAATATTTTGCTGCTGGGTTCATTCATAAACTAAAAACAAGAAAACAATTCTGTTTGCATTTTGTAGCTTATTAGCTACAATAAGTAATGAAAGAGATTCGCTTATATAAAACTGATTCTGGTAAAGAGCCTTTTGAAGATTGGCTGTCCAAAATCAAAGATAAGACCATCAAAGCCCGTATAAGACGTAGAATTGATCGCTTGTCGTTTGGCCATGAAGGTGATTGTAAGTCTGTTGGTAATGGGGTCTATGAGCTTCGATTGATGTTTGGTCTATTGGCGTGAGTCACAGGAGGATCGATTATGAACCATGACAATATCATGAAAAACACCTCTAGCTATCACGATAGATTATTGGAAAGTTTGACAAACAAAGGTGAGGCGATTGCTTATTTAAAAGTCGCACTAGAAGAATATGAAGAAGATCACGATACTGAAGTATTCATGCTCGCTTTGCGTAATGTGGCTCAAGCCTATGGTGGGATAAGCAAGCTATCGGAAAAAACAAAACTGAATAGAGAGCATCTATACCGCATACTATCAAAACGCGGTAACCCCAGATTAATCACTCTAGATACTGTTTTGAGAGGACTTGGATTTCGGTTATCCATTGAAGCCGTTTAATTACTTCCAAGTCTTATCCAACGCAAATCGCAAGTCTTTCAACGTCATTTCTTCAGCGATTAATTCATTTGCACGACTTTGAATTAAATCCTGATGATCTTGAGGGAGCGTTTTGAGCTTGTCATTCAGTGATTTCCCCATCATACATCTCGCTTATCACGAGTACTAGATAAAACAATCCAAAGACTTCACAACGGTATCAATGGCCATCAAGCTTTCCAACAAATGCTGAATCTTATCCAATGGCCAACTATTCGGCCCATCGCTTAATGCCTCGTCAGGATTCGGGTGTGTTTCCATAAATAACCCCGAGATCCCAGCCGCCACGGCAGCTCGTGCTAATCCTGGGATAAACTCTCGTTGCCCGCCAGAAACACCTTGATTACTACCTGGTAATTGTACCGAATGCGTGGCATCGTAAACCACCGGGCAACCAGTTTCACGCATAACTTGCAACGAGCGCATGTCCGACACTAAATTGTTATACCCAAAGCTCACACCACGCTCACACACCATAATGTGTTCATTGCCAACCGCCTTGGCCTTGGCCACCACATGTTTCATTTCCCATGGCGACAAAAACTGGCCTTTTTTGATGTTCACAGGTTTATTCATCGCAACCACACTTTGGATAAAATTGGTCTGACGACACAAAAAAGCCGGCGTTTGCAGGACATCCACAACACTTGAAACCTCTAGAAGCGGCGTGTCTTCATGAACATCGGTTAAAACCGCAACCCCAACA
>CAISSD010000050.1 GCA_903887975.1 uncultured Legionellaceae bacterium
ATGATACACAAAATAAAATGACCATTGGTCAATCCAATGAGAATTTATTGAATGAAGCCATAAATGAAAAAAGCAACATTATCCTAATAATTAATAAGAATCCACAACAAATAAAAAACCGCGAAGCCATCGAACAAAAACTCAATGAAGCCATCATCCAAATCGCCGAAGAAACACAAGCCACCAATGCAAGATTTGAATTCTTCTTACGAATTCGGGACAACGCTGCAACCAATGATTTTTTAATGAATAAGCTTGATGACACCACACAAACAAAGATTAAGGAGGTTAACAAGGCAATTGAAGCTTTAAAAAATGAAATTAAATTTTTAGAAACTTCTACACCTCTTAATCCAAACGATAATAATGATGGTCTTGAGATGACAAATCGCAATCCACCCAGTGTAGAAAGTGAAGATGAAAAATATTTAAAAGATAAACGTAACGAATTAAAAAACTTGGAAAAAAAACAATTCACAGAAATCTATAATGCCATTAAAGAAGATTTCCACACCTTTACCTCCATCAAAACCCCCTCCGGCAACCACATCATCCTCTGCACTCGTCCCGATGAAAAAGACCCAAACGTACATCATAAAATTTACAAAGTCCAACAAACCACCTTCAATTGGATGTTTGGTGCCGGTCGAAGTTACCAAACCCAATTGCGTGAAGACTGGATCTTACTGGGATTAAAAATCAAAGCCGATGGTATTGAAAAACCCACCATCAACATTGACCCCAAATACACTCATGATGAAGAAAAATCCCTGGGCGAAGCACTAAGAATTTACGAAGGACTGCACCGCGCAGGCTATAGCGACGAGGACATCACCATCAAAATGTATGTCACCGACCGTACGTTCAATCCCAACGAACCCCAGTCGGATAAAAACATGCCTTATAAAAAAATAGAATTCTCCGCCACAGAATTAGAAAGTCGTTGCAATGAGGCTGATCAATTAAAATTCAATAAACGCTTGGTGAACAAATACAACAGCATTATGAAAGCGACAGCAAAACCATACAATCAGCCTATCGAAGAGGTCAATCAACTCAAGAAGCAATTGCAAGATGCAAAATCAGCCGCGGCGGCGCAACAAGAAGCCGAGGCAAGATCAGCAATTAACACAACAGCTACCACTACAAATCAAGGGGATGCTACAGAGCAGGCTTCACCATAACCCCCGGCACATACCCCTTCAACTGCACCGCAAATTGCCGCAACACATCAAGCCCAGACTCCTCGGCTTGCTTGCACCAAAGCTGCAACGACTCAATCAACTCTTTTTGTGACGACGCGGTTTTCATCCAAACATTTTGCAGTGACTGACGATGATGATAAACCTGCTTAAGCGTTTCAAATCGATCCAACACATGTTGTAAATGAACTTTAGCTTTGGCAGACAACAATGTATCTTCACGCTTTAAGAGCTTGGTTGCTTGTTGTAATAATTTTTTATCTTGCAAACTTGCCGCATCTTGCCGCACCACTTGCTGCAACATTGGCCGAATTACTTGTTTGTAATAATGTGACATCACCTGAAATCGATTCATGACCACGGCTTTAACCGTATCCAAATCAACATGGATTTTGTTTTTATCCAACACCAATTTAGGCGGCACTTTTTTAACCGTCGCCAAGCCAAAAAATCTCAAGCAACAAATGTACATCCAGCCCAAATCAAACTCCCACCACTTGACCGAAAATTTTGCCGAAGACGCAAAGGTATGGTGATTGTTGTGCAGCTCTTCGCCACCAATCCAAAACCCCCAAGGAAACACGTTGGTTGCTGCATCCAAACACTCAAAATTACGATAACCCCAGTGATGACCAATACCATTCACTACCCCTGCAGCCCATAAAGGGATCCAAATCATCTGAATGGCCCAAATGGAAATACCTGGTAATCCAAACAACCACAAATCCAACAACGCCATCAATACCACGCCTTTTTGCGAATGTTTTGAATACAATGTTCGCTCAATCCAATCATCAGGCGTGCCATGGCCATATTTTTCGACCATCGCCTTATCTTTGGCTGCACCTCGATAAAGCTCGGCACCTTCCCAAAATACTTTTTTAATGCCCATCACCACCGGACTATGGGGATCACCCTCAACATCGGTTGACGCATGATGCTTTCGATGAATGGCAACCCATTCGCGCGTGACCATGCCCGTTGTTAACCACAGCCAAAAACGAAACACGTGGCTTATCATAGGATGCAAGCTCAATGCACGATGCGTTTGATGACGATGCAAATAAATGGTCACCGCCGCAATGGTCATTTGGGTCAAGCCAATGGTTGCCCAAAAATAACCCCAAAAAGATAAATGCAACGCACCAAAAAGAATACTGTTGATCATGAATACCCCCAAAAATGATGATGGAATTTCAATAAAGAAAGCCTAGTGTACCACAATGTTGCATCTTGTGCATCAAAGTCGGTTGCATATCCTTGAAGAGCGGCCTAAAATGACCTTTAACATTATAAAAATCAGGCCAAACTCATGAATAAAAATATAGAAACCTTGATTGAACAATTTATACCTTATTTGTTAATCGGCATGGCAGTCGCCTTATTTGTGGGTCTATTCATGCTG
>CAISSD010000051.1 GCA_903887975.1 uncultured Legionellaceae bacterium
AGCGTTTAAGATGGGCAATCCCAATAAGGTCCGTGCGTTGATTGGGGCCTTTTGTTTTTTCAATCCTCGTCATTTTCATGCCAAAGATGGTAGTGGATATGCATTTTTAACAGAAATGTTGTTGCAATTGGATCCAATCAACCCTCAAATTGCAGCACGTTTGGCCACAGCATTCACGCGTGCGGATTATTTGAATCAAGCACAACGGTTCTTGATTCAAGAGCAATTGCAGTGTTTGAGTCAAAACACGATGTCTTCTGATTTGCAAGAAATTGTGGTTAAGGGTTTGGGGGACTTTTAATCCCAAATTGCAAGTGCGTAATGCTGTTGAATTTTTTCATCTTTGGTGATTAAAGGAGCTTTTTTCGTAAATGCGTTGGTGTGATGGCCATTGTCAACCCCAATTAACGTACGTTAATATGTATTGTGGCGTACGTTAATTGGAGTTGACAAATCCCATCTTTTATTTCATGAGTCAATCGGTTAGCCTATCACCATTGTAGGGAATGAAGGTGAGTAAAAATGAAAACAGTTTGTTTCTTATGCGGGATCATCAGCTTCTTTTTAAGTTCATTCTTATATTCATATACCTGTGGCATCGACAAGTTTGGTTTTGTTTATACCTGTTGCGCGCAATACACCTGTAGGCTTGGCACAGGAAACCAATGCATTCCAGGTCCTGTTACCGGATACACCAATCCAACGTGGATGAAAGCGGCTGCATGCACCAACGCGCTTGGATGGCAGGCATCATCCGTTTGCAATACCAACTCGTTTGTCACCACCCCGTGCGCTGTTCAGTAATAAGGGTTGTGCGAGCAGGAGTTGACCTGCACGCAAACCCAATATATACTGGTTTAAAACTAGTTTAATTTTTTGGGGTGTCTTTTATGCAAGAAATGGGTGCTTTTGAAGCCAAAACACATTTTTCATCATTGCTGGCGCAAGTTGAACAGGGTCAAGAATTTGTCATCACAAAACACGGTCACCCCATTGCCAAATTGGTTTCGATTAACGCTTGTGAACGAAAAAACGTACGCTTGGCGATCCAGCGATTGAAAACGTTTTGTCAAACACAAACGCTAGACGAATTGGATTGGAAGTCCTTAAGAGACGAGGGACGCCGCTGATGAATTTTGTCTTGGACGCCTCTGTGACCTTGGCCTGGTGCTTCAAAGACGAACAAACGCCATCAACCAATCAATTGTTAGAACAATTGGATGGCGCACAAGCTTTTGTTCCAGGATTATGGACGCTTGAAATAGGAAATATTCTTTTATCTGCCTGCAAGAAAAAACGCATTACTTATGCTCATGCAACAGAATTTTTAAATTTATTAAGTGAACTCGATATTCAAATTGATGATGCTACTGCAACACTTGGGTTTCATGATATTTTTTTATTGGCTCATTCTGAGCAATTAACAACATATGATGCCGCTTATTTGGAATTGGCCATGCGTTTGGGATTGCCGCTTGCAACACGAGATAAGCAGCTGGCGGATGCTGCTTTAAAAGTTGGTGTTGCCATCATTTGATGACATTACCCCAACATCACGCCATAACCCATGATAAATCTCCCCACTTAATTTTTTTTGGGTTGCCCATTGTCGTAAGAGTGGTGTTACGGAATAACGACCGGGTTGGCAAGCGTTAAAGCAACTGGGGTGGTAACTTGCAATGCCGGAGAACGTGAGTGAAGGCGCTTCATTGGTTGCATAAGAGGCGCCATCCAAACCAAAATCACTTTGTTTTTTATAGGCAGGCGTTGGCACCAACACCACATGGGCTTGATGTGGGCTTGGCGCTTTGATGGTTTCAAACGGATAGTCGGTTAGAATATCGGCATTAATGGTTAAAAAAGGCTCTGCCTGCAACCAAGGTAATGCGTTATACAAACCGCCGCCGGTTTCTAGGCCACCCGGAGGCTCGGGGGTGTAAATAATTTCCACGTCAAAGCGCGCACCATGACCCAAATGCGCGCGAATTTGGCCGCCCAAATAAGCATGGTTGATGACAATGCGGGTATAACCAATGCTCGCAAGCCTTATGACATGATGCTCAATCAAAGGCGTGCCATCGATGGGATACAATGCTTTAGGGTGGGTGAGCGTGAATGGCTTCAAGCGCTCCCCGCGGCCTGCGGCCAACAACATGGCTGTTTTTAACATGATGTTTATCGGTTCATTTTATTTTTGATTGTACATTGATGTGGCCACCAATGCCATGTTTGATGGTGATGGTTTATAAGCTGGTTTAAACCATAACAATCGATGATGTAGCGTTAACGATTGATATTGGGGTTTTTGTAATGTGGCAGTTAGCCAATCCAATGCATGATTAAATTGGGGGTTGGTTGTTGCATGATAACACGCGTTAATTAGGCCATTCCGTGTTATTTTGCTGCTTAATAAGGCATTGTTTGACAGCAGCTTTTGCCCCCGCTCCTGATTGGCACAAAGCAATAAAGGCGAGGGTTCGCGCGTTACATCCAAGTCTTGACCATTGAGCCCATCAATACTTATTTTGGCGCAGAGCGTCTCGTCTCTGGCTAAAAGTACCGGACCCAAGGGATGCGCCATGATGAGGCTTAATGCCGAACATACTCGGTTCTCTGAGTTATTAATGAAGGTATTTAAGCTTTCTGGTGTGATGTGATCGCGGAATATCTGATATTTTAAAAATAAAGGCCAAGCCTCGGCATTGCCAAGCAAGGTATGCAGCCCAGAGGTCGTGCGTCCACCATCAAGCTCGTACAATTCATTCAGTTGCTCGGGCAAGATTCTATTCCATACGTGTGCATTGTTGATGATTGCCTTGACATGTTCGACGGTTAAATTGAAAAAAAATTGAATTAAGATTTGTGAAAACTCATGGGTTCGGATGAATTTAATGATGGTTTCTTCCAGTTCCTTGGGTTGTTCTCCAACAAGGTACACAGAAACCCATGAATGGGAATCTTTGTTCATGGTGGTTGATTGACAAAAAAGCCATTGATTGAAAAATTCTTGCCATAATGGTTGGCGCGCTTTGAGCTCTTGAACGCTTTGGTATACATTGAGGTGTTGATGTAATTTAAAAGAACAAAGTAATAATCCAAAATCAACGGCTTCTTGATTTTCTTTGCTGAGCGTATTGAATTGTTGGTTGGTTTTTAAAGAAATAAAGTATTCGTAAGCTTCGGCATAGCTACCAAAAGATGCTTCCAACAGCGCCAATTCGAACATGGCATTGAATGCCACATTTTGTTTTGAAGAACATTTGAGATGTTTAAGTAACTCATAACCCGCATGCGCAAGCTCTATGTCGCCAATTTTTAAAGCGTTTTGTGCGGATTCATTTAGAAAATCAATCACAGGCGTATACTCGGGGTTTTTGTCCATCAACATATCGCAATAAACCAGGCCATCTTCATATTCTTCTGCTTCAAACAAGGACATGCAGACTTCTAGGTGTTCGTCGTCATTGAGCTTTTTAATGATGTTTTTATAGCATTCTTTGGCTTTGACTTTTTCGCCGCTTTTGAGTTCAATATGACCAAGAAGTAATTGTGCTTGCGTGTTGTTGATGGTTTTGATGCGCGCACAAAGTATTTTTGCCTCATCAAGCCGATGTTGTTTGATGAAGGCCAAGGTTTGACCCATTAATGCGGTCAAATGTTTGGGGTTGAGTTCAAGTACTTGATGATACGTTTTAATGGCTTTATCCCAATCATGATTTTTTAGGGCCTCAGCGCCATCTGTTGCCCAGGTGGCAATCGACTTTAATTGCTTTTTGGTCGAGGTCTTTTTTTCTGGTGAGGCGTCACAAGACTCAAGCCTGATTAACGTTTCAGGGTCAAGTTCAAGATAGCGGCTTTGTGCTTCATCATAAGACGCGGCTTCTGCATGTTCAAATTGGGTTTCTTCTGAAGTGCTTTGGACGCTAAGTCGTTGGTGCACAATGCCACGAAGTTTGTGGGCAGCAGATAAAATACGGCGTGCTGGCAGGCTTGCGATGAGTTTGTTTAAGCGCTCTAGATGATTGAGTATTTCTAAGTGTTGACGGTCTTCTTGGTATGCTTTAAAGATCGCATCCAATTGTTCCAGTGCGCGTTCGTTTTGATTTTGTGCGATTTTTTTTTGGTTTAGGCTTCATGATGAATTAAATTGATAAAACAATCAGTTTACCATCTTTTTATGCTCATGATAAGGTCACAGTGTTCATGAAGTTGAGCATTGGTTTTAATGCAGGAATCTGTTGCATGCTTTGCATGAGGTATTCAACAATCAGGGGTAAATGTTGTAAATAATCTGATTTACCATCGCGTAAATGTAAACGACAAAAAATACCCAATACTTTGAGATGGCGTTGAATGCCACAAAGCTCAAAATCATGCTTAAAGGCTTCTAATGATTGTTGTTGTGCTTGCGTTGAATTTTTATAAAAATAAAGCACCCAAGCGTCAATTTGTGCTTTTGGCCAGGTCAAATAGCAGTCTTTAAGTAACGATACCAAATCGTAGGCCAATGGTCCCATCATGGCGTCTTGAAAATCAATGACGCCAAGTGTTGGGGGATATCTATGAAGCACCAATAAATTTCTAGAATGAAAATCACGATGAATGATGACTTTGGGTTGTTGGTCGATTGCTTCAACAATATAATGACACGCATCTTGAAGCATGATCTTTTCTTGGGGTGATAACGTCCGGTTTAAGTAGGCATCCAAAAACCACATTAAAAAATAATCGAGTTCTTGTTGCATGTGTGCTTGATTAAATTCGGGTAGATCAATGTTTTTGGGTGTATGTTTTTGTAGCTGATGCAAAATGTTGATGGCAGCAAGATAATACTCTTCAACAGAAGGCGAGCCGGTGACGGATTTAAAAAACAAATCATCACCAAAATCTTCCAGTAACATGAATCCAAGGGTTGGTTCAACGGCCATAATTTGGGGTACTTTAATCCCCAATTGGTTGAATATCTTGGCTGTATGGATAAATGGTGTTAAAGATTCTTTTTCGGGTGGTGCATCCATAACCACATAACTTTGTGTGTTTTGATGCGCTCGCCAATAGCGACGAAAACTTGCATCCCCGGCAAGAGGTGCAACAGCAAAATGGTTATTGGGGTCGATTTGGCATAGCCATTGGTTCAGTGCGTTTTCTCGCTGTTGCATGATATACTTTCTGCCTTCTTTGCGATCTGACTATTAATTTGGGACGTGCAGTGGTGATTTCTAACCTCGTTGATTATAGGCGAAGTGCAATTAAATATGTAGTCCTTGCTGGATTGATTGTTTGGGGCAATGGTTTTGCATTGAATGCGTCGACTCATGAAACAATACAAGCCTGTGTCGATGCCAAGCAATTGCCATTATCCACACTGGCTCGCGCCAAGATTGCAACGTGTCTTCACTGGCAAGATGCCGCTGGTTTTTGTGGTGGGTATTATGAGCCTTTTCACATTAAAGTATTGGATGATCCCAGTGAAATACGACTTGGTGCAGATGAATTTTCGTTAAAAGCTGAGGGTCAATCGGTTTTAAAGGGGCAGGTTCGTCTTCATCAAGGTGGCGTGATGGTTGATGCCAATACCGCTTATGTGGAGCGTGACCCCAAAACAAAACAAATTATTAACGTTCATTTGTTGGGCGATGTACGTTATGCTGAAGAAGGTCGCAGGATGTGGGCGGATGAGTTGACGCTTCATCCCAATGATTCAACCGGTGTTGTGAATCATGTTTTGTATCAATGGGATTCCAAGCGTGCAGGCGCTCGATTACCAGCTTGGGGGCGAGCGAATGTTGTAGAGCGATTTGCCAATAAAAATTATCGACTACATCTTGCAACGTATACCACGTGTGCACCTCGTGATGGGTCTTGGATGATTAAAGCCCGTGATATCACGCTTCATGATGCAACACAAACTGGTGTTGCCAAAGATGCGGTATTGAATGTATTGGATTGGCCTGTTCTTTATACGCCGTACATGAGTTTTCCCACGTCCAGTGCGCGAAAATCTGGGTTTTTGATGCCCATGTATGGTTATTCAAACGTTGGTGGTTTTGATGTTGCAACACCTTATTATTGGAATATTGCACCCGCTTTCGATGCAACCTTGGTGCCACATGTTTATTCGCGACGCGGGATGATGTTGGGTGCTGAAGCACGTTATTTAACCACCAATTCCAGGGGAATGTTTGGTGGGAACATTTTGCCGCAAGATGCGGCGTTTAATCAATTTTTGTTACAAAATCAAGATGTTTATCCTGCCATACAAGGCTTATCCAGTAATCGATGGTCATTGGCCTTTGATGACACCACAACATGGAATGATGATTTAGTCTTGGATATCAATGTTCGACAAGTTTCAGACGATTATTATTTGCAAGATTTTAGCAGTAATCTTTCGGTGTTGACTGAAAATCAATTGCCCCGAGAAGGTCGTTTAACGTACACGATGGACCATTGGTTGTTCCAGGGGATGATGCAAAGTTATCAAACGTTAAGCCCTATTAATCAATCCATGATTGCCAATGTTTATGAACGCTTGCCGGAGCTTCTGGCGCATGGCAATTATACCGATTTGCCATTGAATGCCAATTTTTCACTCGATGCGCAATTTGATTATTTTCGTTGGCCCATGCCCAATGCAACCCAACCACAGGGGCCACGTTACCATGTTGATCCTATTTTATCACTTCCTCTATCCAATACATGGGGTTATTTGACCCCGTCGGTAGAATGGGTGGTGAATGATTATGATTTGCATTATGGTGCGAATATTGATGCGCATACTTATGATGTGTCGCTACCTCGGTATAGTGTTGATATGGGTTTAACCTTGGAGCGGGATACCCACTGGTTTCATAAGCCCATGGTTCAAACGCTGGAGCCTAGACTTTATTATCTTAATGTTCCGTATCAATATCAAAGTGATTTTCCAGCATTTGATGCGGCGTACATGATTTTTAATACCGATCAATTGTTTCGCAACAATCGCTTTTCAGGATTTGACAGAATTGGTGATGCCAATCAATTGGGCTATGGGCTGACAACGCGTTGGTTATCCGACGACGATGGTCGTGAAAAAGCGTTAATTACGGTGGGGCAATTGCGTTATTTTTCAAAAAGACAGGTTCAATTGTGTTATGAATGGGATACAAATTGTCAAGACACGCCATTGACTTTGGGATATTTATCGCCAGAGGCAACGTATTCTCCGATTGCATCACGAGCGGTTTATCATCTGAATACTTCGTGGATGGTGAGTGCTGATTATGCTTGGGATCCTAATGCACACGCCAGCAATAATGGTTACTTGAATCTGCATTATCAACCCGCATCAAATAAAATCATGACTTTGGGTTATACGTATCTTGTGAATGGTAATTTGATTGATATCAATGATTTGGGTTTGCAACAAAGCTCGTTGAATCAAATCACCGGTGCATATGGATGGCCATTGTCTGAAAAGTGGAGCACGTTGGGGGCTTACAGTTATAACATCAGTAAAGGTTACAATATGTTGACCTTGTTTGGGGTTCAGTATGACACGTGTTGTTGGGCTTTTCGTTTGTTGGGCGGTCGAGCGTTTCAGAGTTTAACGACGACCGATTCAACGCCACAATATAATAATAACGTTTATTTTCAAGTGTTGCTCAAAGGATTGGGATCAATGGCCAATAGCGATCCGGCGAGTGCGATCCGGACTTATTTGCCGGGGTATGAGAATATTTTTAGGTAGGATGTATTGACTGGTGGCGATACCGGGATTGTGGCGTCGGCGACTTTACCACGCATAACCGCCAGCTAGATATGATGTCACGAAAGATAATGTTATAATCCAGCTTGGTCGGTGTGTATTAAAATCAAGGGGTTTTATAATCATGCGTGTGATGATGTTGTTGGTGGGTTTATTGGCAATGGCAGCTGAGGTTTCGGCTGCTCCTTTGGATAAGGTCGTTGCGGTGGTGAATGATGATGTCATCACGCAAAGCGAGCTTAATGCCCAAGTTGAGCAAGTGCGACAACAATTGCTTGCTACCAAGCGAGACATTCCAGAAGAAAAAATCTTGCGAAAGCAAGTGTTGAATCATTTAATCGATGTCGAGCTGCAATTACAATTGGCCAAAAGAAATGACATTACGGTTGATGGCGCAGAGCTTGATGGCACGCTTGAAAAAATTGCCCATGATCATCATTTGTCATTAACCCAACTGCGTGAAGAAGTCACCAAACAAGGTCTTGTGTGGGAAGATTATCGGGAAAATATTCGTAAAGAACTGTTGTTAAGCCACATCCAACAAAAAGCCATTGGCAAAGACATTACCGTCACCGCAGAGCAAGTGGACGATTATTTAAAAACCACCCCACAAATTGATGCGTCACAAAATTTGTTTCATTTGCAAAATATTGTTATTCCGCTTGCCGAAGAACCAACCACCGAACAGCTCAAGCAAGCCAGACGCAAAGCACAAGCACTTTTGGCTAAAGTCAAACAAGGCGAAGATTTTGGTTTGCTCGCCATTGCAGAGTCTAGTGGCCCGTATGCCTTAGAAGGGGGTGATCTGGGTGAGCGGCGTTTGGCCGAGCTTCCTGAAGTCTTTGCCAATCAAGCGGTGGCCATGAAAGTTGGCGATGTGGTCGGTCCTATTCGTACCGGTAATGGGTTTCAGTTGATTAAACTGGTTTCGATTAAAGAAAATAAAGTGCATCACGAGGTTCAAAAGACTCATGTGCGACATATTTTATTAAAACCCGATGCCAATATGACCGAGTCTGAAGCATTAAGACAGGCCAGAAACATTCATCAACAATTAAAATCAGGCAAAGATTTTGCCGTGATGGCCAAACAGTATTCTTTGGATGTGGCCAGCGCTATTAAAGGTGGGGATTTGGGTTGGGTGACGGATGATGAATTGGTGTTGCCATTTGCTGAAGCCATGGCAAGCCTCTCCGTGAATGCCATCAGCGAACCCATTAAAACACCTTTTGGTTGGCACATCATTCAAGTCTTGGCCAGAAAAACCGAGGACGACTCCGAAGCGTTTAAACGCCAACAGGTGCGACAACTGCTGCAACAACGTAAATTTGCCGAAGCGGTTGAAAATTGGCAGCAGCATGTTCGCGTGGATGCTTATGTGAAAGTTATGGACAGAGCCTTGGCATGAAACCATTGGTGGTGACCAGTGGTGAACCTGCTGGCATTGGTCCTGATTTGTGTTTAACCCTTGCAGGCATGGATATCCCTTTGGTGGTGATGGGCGACCCTTTACTTCTGGCAGAAAGAGCACAGCAGCTCGGTCTTTCTTTGACGTTTGAGGTGTACGATCCCCAAAAAGAGTTGGTCATGGCACCCCATCAATTAACCATCATCCCGAACATGTGTGCGAAAAAAACACGTGCCGGACAACTTGATGCGCGTAATGCTGCGTATGTATTGGATATGATTGCTGCGGCAACCATGGGTTGTGTGTCTGGAGATTTTTCGGGCATGGTCACCGCTCCCGTACACAAAGCCATCATCAACGAAGCTGGTTTTGCATTTACCGGGCACACCGAGTTTATTGCTGATTTAACCCACACTCAAGATGTTGTGATGATGCTGGCGTGTCAGGCGATGAATGTGGCGCTTGTAACCACGCATCTTGCTTTAAAAGATGTGCCTCAAGCCATCACCATTGAAAAAATAATCAACGTGGTGGAGGTGATTCATCAGAGTTTTTGTCGTTATTTTAAGATTCAACCCAACATTGCGGTTGCAGGACTTAATCCACATGCCGGTGAAGGTGGTTATTTGGGTGATGAAGAAATCAACATTATTGAACCGGCTCTTTTAGCGTTACAACATCAAGGCAAACAGGTTTTTGGACCATTTCCGGCGGATACGTTGTTCACCCAAGAGCATTTGGAGCGATATGATGTGTTTCTTGCCATGTATCATGATCAAGGCTTATCGGTATTAAAATATGCAGGTTTTGGACAAGCGGTGAATGTGACGTTGGGATTGCCGATTGTTCGAACATCGGTGGATCATGGTACGGCTTTGCCTCTCGCCGCGACTGGTCGGGCGGATGCGGGTAGTCTTCATGCTGCAGTGCGTCAGGCTTGGTCTATGGTGCAGTCATGACGACCATCAGTCTTATTGCCGCGATTGACGAACAAGGTGGACTTGGAAAAAACAATCAATTGCTGTGTCACTTACCGGTGGATTTGAAACATTTTAAAACCCTGACCATGGGAAAACCCTTATTGATGGGGGCAAGAACGTTTGAATCGATTGGTAGACCTCTGCCAGGAAGGCTAAACATGGTGTTGAGTCGAAAAAATTTAAACATCGATGGTGTTGTGGTGTTTCAATCTTTTTCAGAAGCGTTGGCGCATGTGGTCTTGGCACCAGAGTTGATGGTGATTGGGGGGGCGATGGTGTATCAAGAGCTCATGCCCATGGCGCAGCAAATTTATCTGACCAAAATTCATCATCAATTTGATGCCGATGTTTTTTTTCCTGAGATTGATATGCAACAATGGCATTGTGAAGATTCATTAGAGGTTCCACGCAATCAGCAGAACCCCTTTGATGTTACTTTTTGTCGTTTGGTTCGGCATGATATTGCGCGATGATGATGCTTAACCGATGGCACAACCATTCGCTGGCAAACGCCAAGATGACTTGAGGGTTAAAAAAGCGAATGTCATGCTCTTCACGATTTTTTACGCCATTCACACAATAATCAATATAGATTTTGGTGTGGCCCGGACTTTGAACGCTTAACCAATAATCACGAAGTCCTGTGATGTGACATTGTATGGAGTGATTTTTAGTCGAATTAAACGACAACTGTTCATGATTCGCTGGTTCAAGCAATAAACTTTCTAAATGCCCACCGGTTGCTTCATCGATAATGGAGATGCTTTGTTTGGTCTGGCTGATGGTTTGTTTTAAATAAGCCGAGGCACGCAATTGGTTTGGTGCAATCACATGGGGTTCTGCCAGTGGGTCAACGATGGCTTTGACTGTTTCAACCCAAGGCTGGGTGGTGCGTACTTTGAATTCAACATAGGGAATTTCAAGTCGATACCCCAATTGACAGGGAATATTTTTAAGTGCATCTTCCATGCGCTCGGCAATTTGTGATTCTGGAACCCCAAATAGGCGCCATTTGAGCATGATTTGATCGCTACCTTCCTGGCCATGTAAAACAGGTAAGACATATTCTTGAAACATGGGCAAGCATTCTCGAGGTGGGCCTGGTAAAAGAAAAAATTGTTTTTGGTTGTGGGTGTAAAAGCACCCCAGTGCTGTGCCGTTTTTATTGGGAATCAAGATGGCGTTTTTTGGAAATAAAGCCTGTTGGCGATTACCATCATTCATGGTTAATTGAGCGCGCGTCAAGCGTTCTTTGGTGTGTGCCAGTGCTTCGGGATACTCAATGAGTGGTACGTCTAAAAATTTTGCCAAAGCAAAGCGGGTTAAATCATCCGATGTGGGGCCAAGGCCTCCTGTGATGATGATGCTTTGATGATCCCGAACCAAAAACGCCAAACAATCCACGATTTGAGCTTCATCATCGCGCACACTTAAATGAAGTCCCACGGGTAAGCCTTCTGAGGACATGATGTCTGCTAAATTTTTGTGATTGGTGTTTAGGGTGTTGCCATCAATCAGCTCGTCGCCGGTGGCAAATAATGCAATGGTCATTGGATTAATCCTTCAGTATAATAAGTCGTTTTGAGCTTTAAGGGTTGGCTTTATGATATCACCTCGCACCATGTTGGTCACCAGCGCATTGCCTTATGCCAATGGTCATTTGCATTTGGGTCATTTGGTTGAACACATTCAAACCGATGTGTGGGTTCAAACGCATAAAATGCTGGGGCATCACTGTATTAGTGTTTGTGGAGACGATGCGCATGGCACACCCATCATGCTTAAAGCCAAGCAATTGGGCATAACGCCTGAAGCCTTGACGGAGTCTATGCGCGAGAGCCATGAACAGGATTTTAAAGCTTTTGGCATTCATTATGATGCCTACCATACCACTCATTCATCCGAAAACCAGGCGCTTGCGTGTTTGATTTATGAAAAATTACAGCGCAATGGCGATATTTTGGTGAAAACCATTCATCAATTGTTTGATCCCGAAGCACAATTGTTTTTGTCCGATCGCTACATTAAAGGTACGTGTCCTAAATGTGGTGCAGCCGAACAATATGGTGATGGGTGCGAACAATGTGGGGCAACCTATACGCCCATGGATTTAAAAGATCCCGTTTCAGCGCTGTCCGGTGCAACACCCATTGAAAAAGAGTCGGAACATTATTTTTTTGATTTACCCCGATATGAAGCATTGTTAAAAGCTTGGACCAAATCAGGGCATTTACAAACCGAAGTCGCGAATAAACTAGACGAGTGGTTTGCAGCAGGCTTGAAACAATGGGATATTTCTCGAGACGCACCTTATTTTGGGTTTTTAATTCCTGGGTGTACGGATAAATATTTTTATGTCTGGCTTGATGCACCCATTGGTTATATGGCCAGTTTCAAGCATTATTGTGCCACACATGATTTGGATTTTGATGCATTTTGGGGCAAAGACGCAACCGCAGAATTGTATCATTTTGTGGGTAAAGACATTGTGTATTTTCATGCCTTATTTTGGCCTGCGATGTTATCTGGTAGTGGGCATCGGTTACCAACATCCATTTTTACGCACGGATTCTTGACCATTAATGGTTTAAAAATGTCCAAATCTCGTGGAACATTTATAGAAGCCCGACGTTATTTGGATCATCTTGATCCGGAGCATTTGCGTTATTATTTTTCGGCCAAATTAAATGGGCGCGTTGAAGACATTGATTTGAATTTTGATGATTTTATTGCAAGAATCAATGCCGATTTGGTGGGCAAAGTGGTTAATATTGCCAGTCGTTGTGCCGGTTTTATTCAAAAATTATTTGATGGACGTTTGAGTGCGGCTCTATCGCATCATGAATTGTACAATGCGTTATTGAACGCGCGAATGAGTGTGATTGATGCTTATGTTGCGCGTGATAATGCATTGGCGATCCGCATCATCATGGGTTTGGCTGACCAAATCAATCAATATATTGATGCCCAAAAGCCGTGGATTTTGGCCAAAGACGCGACAAAATTACAGCAGGTACAGGAGGTGTGTACCATGGGGCTCAATGGTTATCGGGTTTTAATCACTTATTTAAAGCCCGTTTTGCCTGGAATGGCATTGAAATCCGAGCATTTTTTGTTGAGTGAACCACTCACCTGGGATTCAATCGACAAGCCTTTGCTCAATCACACCATAGGCGTTTTTGAGCCGTTGACTGCTCGTGTGGATCCAAAACAAGTTGAAGCGTTGTTGGCCCATATGCAGGCGCCCACATGACGTTGGTTGCCAAGATTGATGCGCTATTACCTCAGACGCAGTGCGGCGAGTGTGGTCATCCAGGTTGTTTGCCTTATGCAAAAGCACTGGCCACAGGTCTTGCCAACATCAACCAATGCCCACCCGGGGGTGTTGAAACCCTAAAGGCATTGGGTGCATTACTTCAGGTTGATGCCACACCTTATTTGGAAGCGATGGCATTGAGCACGCGTTTGCCTTCGCAGGCCTTGATTCGCGAGGCCGAATGCATTGGCTGCACCAAATGTATTCAAGCGTGTCCTGTGGATGCGATTGTGGGTAGTGCCAAACTCATGCATACCGTGATTGCAACAGAGTGCACCGGATGTGGTTTGTGTGTTGAACCGTGTCCTGTTGATTGCATAGAAATGGTGGCCATTCCAAAGCCCATTTACGACAAAGATTTGGCCAGAAGACGCTTCCATGCAAGAAATACTCGGTTATCGGTTGTAAAAAAAACATCATCCGGATTAAATGCACAAAACAAACAAGATTTATTAAAACAAGCATTGGCTCGACAAGAGGCTCACAAGGCGCGTGATGAATAAAAAAAACATTCGTGCGATTTTTGAGTGCTTTCAAGCACAAAATCCACAACCAAAAACTGAGCTGTTGTATCGTAGTCCGTTTGAGCTGTTGATTGCGGTGATGCTTTCAGCACAAGCGACGGATGTTGGGGTGAATAAAGTGACACCTGCATTGTTTCTTGTTGCAAACACGCCCGAATTGATGTTGGTGCTTGGTGAGACGCGATTAAAAAGTATGATCAAGACCATCGGGTTATTCAACACCAAAGCATCGAACATCATCAAAACCTGTGGCATATTGGTGACACAGCATCATGCTCAAGTTCCCGATACGCGAGAAGCACTTCAAAAGTTGCCCGGCGTGGGTCGAAAAACGGCCAACGTGGTGTTGAACACGGCGTTTGGGTTGCCCACGATGGCGGTGGATACGCATATTTTTCGAGTAGCCAACCGAACGGGTCTCGCAACAGGGAAGACACCTTTGGTGGTTGAGCGGGGGTTGTTGAAAGCCATTCCCGAAGAATTTTTAAACAACGCACATCATTGGTTGATTTTGCATGGGCGCTATGTGTGCGTGGCCAGAAAGCCACGTTGTTCAGTGTGTGTGATTCGCGAGTTTTGTGAATATCCGGCGAAAAATGGATAAACCATAATAAAATTGAAAAATTTTGCTATACTCAAATTAAGCATCACTTAAGGGGTATATCAATCATGAAAGAATTTACCATCAATTGTGAATGGATAAAACAATGTATTGCTAACGCGTTATGTATTTCGTGCTTGTTAACCATCTTTGTCGTCAATGCTCAGGCATGTACGGGTAAAGGCTATCAGTGTGGGCAAAATGGGAACTGTTGTAAAGGCTATTGTGGTAGCGATAACACGTGTACGTGCATCCAGTCAAATAAGTCCTGTAGTAGTGACTCATCTTGCTGCTCTGGTTCATGTGTCTCCAATGGTTATGGGCAAGATACCTGTGCCAATTAAAATAAAATGGTTTCAAACCTTATTTTTTATTGGTCTAGCCCATCCCTCTAACGTTTTTTGAATGGTTGGGCTT
The DNA here is from genome assembly GCA_903887975.1 of uncultured Legionellaceae bacterium. Lineage (GTDB taxonomy): Bacteria > Pseudomonadota > Gammaproteobacteria > Legionellales > Legionellaceae > CAISSD01. Next base: position 14,994 of record CAISSD010000051.1, read on the forward strand.
AACGTTAGTGTATTTGCTGGCGCGTTTTTTCTAAGGGTGGTGCCAGCACCGAGGGTTGCGTTTTTACCCACGACAACAGGTGCCACGAGTTGCGTGTCAGAACCGATAAAAGCGCCGTCTTCGATGATGGTTTGATGTTTGTTGATCCCATCATAATTACACGTAATGGTGCCAGCCCCAATATTAACGTCTTGGCCGATGGTTGCATCGCCCAGATAACTTAAATGACTGGCTTTGCTGTGCGCACCCAAAGTGGTGTTTTTGACTTCCACAAAATTGCCAATTTTTCCATGCGCCCCAACCACGGTATTTGGCCGTATTCGGGCAAAAGGTCCAATGGTGCAATGCTCGCCAATGGTTGCATTGTCCAAAATGCTGTAGGGTAAAATATGCGCATTATCTCCTATGGTGACGTTGGATAAAATACAATGAGCACCAATGTGAACGTTATTACCCAAAACAACCTTGCCCTCAAAAATGGTATTCACATCAATCAATACATCTTGACCATGTTCTAATTCGCCACGAAATTCAACCCGCGCACCATCGGCAATGGTGATGCCGGCAAGCATGTAGGCATGGGCCTGTTGCTCTTGATAACTTCGCTCTAAGATTTGCAATTGCAAGCGATTGTTCACGCCTTGAATTTCCATGGGATGTTGGGTTCTAAGACCCTCAATGGGTGTTTTTTCTTGAACGGCCATCGTCACGATATCCGTAAGATAGAGTTCTTTTTGTGCATTTTGCGGTGTTAATTGCGGAAGCCAGCGGTGAAGTGCTGCGGCTTTTGCGCTGCAAATACCACTATAAATTTCTTTGATGTCACGCTCGATGGGCGAGGCATCTTTTTCTTCAACAATACCGATGACAGCACCCTCAGTATTGCGTTTGATGCGTCCAAGACCAAATGGCGTATCAACAACAGCGACCAGAAGTTTTAATGGCGCACGTTGTGCCAATAATCTTTCTAGGGTGGCTGATTGAATCAAAGGCACATCAGCGGATAAAATCAGTACATCGGCATCATGGGGAATATGGGGCATGGCCTGAAGTACAGCGTGTCCTGTGCCCAGTTGCGTTTCTTGGATGACCCAATGTAGGGGAAATGAAGCCAGTGTTTTCTGAACCAAGGCACTGCCATGACCAACCACCACATGAATGCATTCAGGGTTTAGTTTTAAAGCAGTTTCCACCACATGGGTGAGCATGGGTTTTCCGCCGATTTGATGCAATACTTTAGGGGTCTTGGAGTGCATACGGGTGCCAAGCCCTGCGGCCAGAATAATGATGTGAAGGGGCATGATGAATGATTTCAGCGTTGATTTAGTATCCCATGAGTATACAACAACGAAAAAAATAAAAAACCACAAGCTTTCTTGAAACAATCTGATGTAAAATAAGCTCAATTTGACACATAAACATCGAGTTACAGGCATGACCGTTATAAAAACGCCAGATGAAATTGAAAAAATGCGCATTGCCGGACAATTAACCGCCAAAGTTTTGGAAGCCTTAAGCGCGGTCATTCATGCGGGCATGACGACCATGGAGGTGGATGCTTTTTGCGAGGATTATATTGTTCATACCTTAAAAGCCAAACCTGGCAGTAAAGGCCAATATGGCTATCCCTACTCGGTTAATACATCGCTGAATCATGTGATTTGTCATGGCATGCCCTCGAACAAACAAACACTTAAAAAAGGCGATATTGTGAATGTTGATGTGACCGTTATTCATGACGGCTATTATGGGGACAGCAGCAAAATGTTTTGCATTGGTGAAGTCCCAACGCATGCACAGCGTCTGGTGGATGTGACGCAAGAATGTTTGTATCGTGGGATTTTGGCGGTCAAACCCGGTGCCACATTGGGCGATATTGGTTATGCCATTCAAACACATGCCGTAAAGCATCATTATTCGGTGGTTAAAGAATATTGTGGGCATGGTATTGGGCAAAAAATGCATGAAGATCCCCAAGTGGTGCATTATGGATTGCCAGGACAAGGCATGGTGTTGCAAGAAGGCATGACGTTTACCATTGAACCCATGATCAATCAGGGTTTGGCCTTGGTCAAACACATTGAGCGTGATGGCTGGCCCATTGCGGTGACCAAAGATAGAAAACTCTCCGCACAATGGGAACACACCCTGCTTGTCACCTCGACGGGCTTTGAAGTATTGACCTTGCGCGAAGAAGAACGCGGTGGCGTATTGTCATGAATAAACGCATTTTGATTATTAATACTGGGGGGACCATCAGTTCGGTGAAATCGAAAACAGGCTACACCCCTGTTCAAGATTATGTGGGCGCTGTTTTAAAGACCATGCCGGTATTTTTGCATCCCGATATGCCCTCCTATGACATCAAAGAATACTGTCCGTTGCTTGATTCATCCAATATGGGTCTTAAAGAGTGGAATCAAATTGGCCAAGATATTGCCAATTGTTACGATGCTTATGATGGTTTTGTTATTTTTCATGGCACCGATACCATGGCGTACACTGCTTCGGCTTTGTCGTTTATGTTGGAGCATTTGGATAAACCGGTGATTTTAACCGGATCACAAATTCCTTTATCCGAAGTTCGTAACGATGCTCTGGATAATATCATGACGTCGCTGTGGCTCTGTGCTCATGAACCCATCAAAGAAGTATGCATTTATTTTCATCAGCAATTATTGCGAGGTAATCGCACCCAAAAAGTCAGTGCGGCATCGTTTAATGCTTTTGCGTCGCCTAATTATCCTGTTTTGGCAAAAATTGGTACGGACATTGCCTTGAATTTAAAGTACATGCAAAAGTCACCTCAAGTGCCTTTTCATTTCCAACCCATACAATCGCATTTTATTGCAAATTTTCGATTGTTTCCGGGTTTTGTCACGGAAGTCTTGGCATTTTTATTGCAGCAACCCATTGTTGGCTTGGTTTTGGAAACTTATGGTGCGGGTAATGCACAAAACAATGATCCGCGTTTTTTAAATATATTGCATGAGGCTTCGTTACGAGGGGTTGTGATTGTCAATTGCAGTCAATGCCAGCAAGGTCATGTTTCCATGAGTCAATACGCAACCGGATACACCCTAAAGCAAGCGGGGTTAATCAGCGGTCATGACATGACGCCAGAAGCTGCACATTGTAAATTGTTGTATTTACTCAGCAAATATTCCGATGTGGCGTTGGTAAAACGTGATATGGAGCGGGATTTGTGTGGAGAGTTGACTTCCAATTAGTGTTGATTTATGAAAAGATCAAGCCATGTAGGCCCATGTGGATGAGTAGATCATGGTGATTGATAAAGCTGGGTTTAGGCTTAATGTCGGCATTATTTTGGTGAATGAAAAAAACTTGGTATTTTGGGGTAAACGTCTTGGTCATGATGCTTGGCAGTTTCCGCAAGGTGGTATTGCAAACGGTGAATCTGCCTTAAACGCCATGTACCGAGAGTTGTACGAAGAAATTGGTTTAGAGCGGCAGGATGTTGAAGTATTGGGTGTGACCAAACGCTGGCTTAAATATCGGCTCCCGAAACAATATTTACGTCAAGGTAGTGTGCCTTTGGTGGTGGGACAAAAGCAAAAATGGTTTTTATTACGACTTAAATCGTGCGATCAAAAAATTCGCCTGGATTTAAGCGATTCGCCTGAGTTTGATAGTTGGCGATGGGTAGACTATTTCTTCCCTCAAGAACAGGTGATTTTTTTTAAAAAACAAGTTTATGCTGAGGCGCTAAAGGAGTTATCATCTCTGTTTAAAAAGCGATCTTCATGGTTTGGTCGATTGCGTTGTCGAGGAAATAATCGTTAATCCATGTTAAAAATACTCAAACGAATTGTACAAGAAGTTTCGACATCCAGGCATTTGGCTGATGCCTTGTCGAAATTGGTTTTTCGTGTGCAAGAATCGTTGGGTGCTGAAGTCAGCTCGGTTTATTTGATTGATCACACCTGTTCTGAATATGTTTTGGTGGCAACTCAAGGCTTTAAAAAAACGGCTGAATATCGCGTACGCTTTCCATTGAATCAAGGCTTGATTGGCCTCGTGGGGCGACGAGAAGAACCCATTAATTTAAATGATGCAACCCTTCATCCTGATTTTGTTCACGATCCTTTATTGAGTGATGCGCCATGTCGGGCTTTTCTTGGTGTTCCCATCATCCAGCATCGTAAATTATATGGGGTGATGGTTTTACAGCATTTCGGTGCTCGTCAGTTTGAAGATGCCGAAGAAGCCTTTTTAATTACCTTGG
>CAISSD010000052.1 GCA_903887975.1 uncultured Legionellaceae bacterium
CCACACCTTCTAGAGAATGTAAAGTATCTGCCACATGGATTGTGTGAATCACTGCATGCATGCTTATCAAAAACAACTTCTGACTGGAATTCTTTTGGGGCACACCCTCTCCATCCATGCTTTATCATTACAATCCGCACTCACCCCTCCCCCAACTGCCACCTCTTACGCGGGAAAATTAACCATCACTGGTGCTGGCACAGCACGTTTTATCCAAACTTTTTTTTACAGTGACACTTCATGCACAACACTTCTTGGTGTTGGTTCCATTATTGACAATACCCTTGGATTTTCGTTTAGTAACGGCCAAACCATCAAACTAAACGGTCAATCCATTTATAAATTAGCAAATAATTTGGCGAGTAATTTAAGCTTCAATATCGACAATATTGCCTGCATGAAAGTATACATAAATGGCAGTGGACAATCGTCCTATGGGGTTTCTTGTACGGCTTTTAACGATGAAAAATGCATTGGTGGAACATGTGTTTCAACGCAAACCCAAAATGTCACTTGGGAAGATAATCCAACCGAATGTAACCCCAATCCCAAGATTTATGTTGCAAATAATGCTTCATCTCAGCTCTCTGTTTGTAGTCTTGATTTATCAACGTGTACCAATACTGCCAGTGAACCCAGTCCAAGAGGTATTGCCGTCAATAATGGTCATGCTTATTCCACCAACACTGTGCTAAGCACCAACGTGTCTGTCTCTACAGCAACAGTTAATCCAGATGGCTCGCTTGGTACAGTTAATGTCGTTTCTTCTGGATACACCAATCTATCCGGTATTACACTAAACAATAATTATGTTTACTTCACTGACGCCACCGGGACATCAGGACAGGGTTTAAATAAATGCAGCATTACTGCAGCAGGTGGGGCGCTCAGCAGCTGTGGTACTGCGGGCGCAACAAATTATGGATTTCCAGTTTTTATCAGCTTCAATAATGCTTATGCTTACATCGCTAATTCTAGTAATGGCAGCCCTAGTAATACCATCACCAAATGTAGCGTCAATCCATCCACAGGGAGCCTTAGCAGCTGTGTTGATTCGGGAGGAACTGGTTTTACTGGTCCAAGAGGCATTGCTTTTAACAACGGTTTGGCTTACATCGCCAATTGGAATAAAGGCAATGGAACAACCATCAGTGTCTGTACGGTGGATAGCTCATCAGGTGCTTTATCGGGATGCGCCATAAACAATGCCACTTGCGGTTCTGGATCATCTGCTTGCTTTACAGCACCTTATGGTATTGCGCTTTATAACAATCAACTTTATGTCTCCAATAGTGGATTAGGGGCTTCAGCATCTGTTGCTGTTTGCAGTCTTCCCCTATACACTGGTAATACCAGTGTCAACACCTGCACCAATTATAATCCCAGCAGTGCTCTTTCCAGGCCTTATGAAATCAATATTTATTAGCTTGAGGGAAATAATGCAACCAGCAGAAGAACCAACATCAGACAAAAAAGTTTATACCAAACCGCAACTTCTCTTGCTTGAAACCCAGGAAATCTCTGGTGGTGGCACTTATGACATGGCTGAAACAACCGCAGGTCAAGGCTTAATGAGTTGACTGGCTCCAAAATAACTAGACACCACCGAAAACCCCAAAAATCCATTACCCCCCGTCATCAACACCGCACCTGCTGTGACCCATGCATGGGCTTTATAGCCATTGGGTGCACTGGGATCTGGAGAAAAACCAATGTATAAACCATAGGGTATCCCAAATACCCAACACCAAAATCTAGCCACCATGGCCTGTGTTAAACAGGTTGATTTCCAGGGTGTGTATGTTGCAGCAAGCCTAATGGAGCGCCCAATCCACGCTGCTCGTTGACGTTGTTGTTTTGAAATAACGGTAGAAACCACAATGTTTTGATTTAAAATTCCAAAAAATCGAGACAACCTGGGCAAAGGAACCATACGAATGCTAAGCCTTGCCATACCGCACAAGCAAAAATTCAATACAAAAAATATTTGACGACGCCAGGGTATTCGAAAAAATAATTTCATCAAGAACGACTCGCCAAAATCAACACAAAAGCCCCCATGCAAATGGCCGAATCGGCAATATTAAATGCTGGCCAATGGTATGATTGATAATACCAATCAATAAAATCCACCACAAAACCCAAATGAATTCTATCCACAACATTACCCAATGCACCACCCAAAATAAGACTCAGCCCAAACCATTGCTGGTGGCACTTGGGCGGCGTTTTTAACATCCAAATGACTAAAATCACACTCATCAATAAACCCAGCATCAAAAAAAATCCATGATGCCAAGCACCGGCTGAATGTAAAAAACTAAATGCCGCACCCGTATTGTAAGCAAGCGTCCAATTAAAACCTGGAAACACAGCTTTAGGCTGATACAAAATCAAATGATTTAATGCCCAATATTTGGTGACTTGATCCAACACCACCACCAAAAAACCACACAAAAACCACCAATATTGCAATCGTACCCTCATACAAAACACCGTTGCTCGGGATGATGTGTTATGTTACCACAACAACGTTGACACAACGTTGGGTGCTCTAAATTTTGCCCAACATCTTCACGCCGATGCCAACATCGAGCGCATTTTTCTGCGGTACTGGATGCTATCTCAATAACAATGCCCGCGTCTTTTTTAAGACGCACTTCAACACTGGATACAATCAAGAAAAATCGTAATTCGTCGTGTAAACGCATTAAAATCGGATAATGCATCTCATCTGCATCAATCACAACTCGTGCTTCTAATCCTGAACCAATCACTTTGGCTTCACGCTTGGCTTCCAAAGCTTTATTCACTTCATCGCGAACATTGTGTAATATGGACCAAGCCATCATGTCCATCTCAGGCAAGATTGGAAATTCAGCATACCAACGCTGCACAAATAGCAACTCATCACCCACGCCCGGTATATGTTGCCAAATTTCTTCGGCAGTAAACGATATCAAAGGTGCTAGCCAGCGTGTTAAGGCATGAATCACATGGTACATGGCCGTTTGACATGAGCGTCTTGCTAAACCATCTTTTGCCGTGGTGTATTGTCTGTCCTTGATGATATCCAAATAAAAACTGCCCAAATCCATCGAACAAAAATGATGGATCTTTTGATAAATCAAATGAAACTGATACTCTTCATACGCATTAATGATGTCCTGTTGCAATTGCTGACATTTCAAAACAATGAGTCGGTCAATCTCAACCATATTCGCTACATCAACACTGTGTTGTTCCGGCAAAAAATCAAATAAATTGGCCAGTAAAAATCGACTGGTGTTGCGAATTCGTCGATAAGCATCAGCATTTCGTTTTAAAATTTCATCCGAAATACTCACTTCATTGCGATAATCGGTGGATGCAACCCATAATCTTAAAACATCGGCACCATGTTGATGAACCATCTTCTCTAAATCAACATAATTGCCTTTGGATTTTGAAAGCTTACGACCTTCTGAATCCACCACATACCCATGCGTTAAAACCTTTTTATAAGGCGGCACACCCGACAGCGCCATGGATGTGGTGAGCGACGAATTAAACCATCCTCGGTACTGATCCGATCCCTCAAAATAAACATCCGCTGGAAAGCCCAACGCATGCCCATGAGCAAGCACCGCATCATGAGACACGCCAGAATCAAACCAAACATCCAACGTGTCTTTAACTTTTTCGTATTCATGAACGTCTTCACCCAAAAATTCTGCAGCATCCAGTGAAAACCATGCTTCTATGCCTTGTTGCTCAATCCGTTTGGCAATCGCTTCAATGAATTCAAAGGTTTTAGGATGCAGATCATTGGATGCTTTATGAACAAACAAAGGCATGGGTGTACTCCAGGCTCTTTGTCGTGATATACACCAATCAGGCCTGTCTGAAATCATTTTTTCCATGCGGGCTTTACCCCACTCGGGCATCCATTGAACGTTATCAACGCAGGCCAATAAATCCCGACGAAGATTATTTTTATCCATGGCAATAAACCACTGTGGTGTGGCCCGGAAAATCATTGGCGATTTATGTCGCCAACAATGTGGGTAACTATGAACCATATTTTCTTCGTGTAATAATGTATTTTTTTCAC
>CAISSD010000053.1 GCA_903887975.1 uncultured Legionellaceae bacterium
AACAGGGATTGGTCGTGGTGGGAATGTGTATTACCAAACGGTTGATCCCAGACATTTGAACGTTAGTACCTATAGCTCAGATCGTTACGGTGGTGACATCAATTATAATATTCGATTGGCTGAGATGAGTAGCCTACAGTTTGGTTATGGTTATCAGGGCTTAAACATTACTTCTGTTGGCCAGGTTCAGCAGGTGCAGAATTTTGTTAATCGTTATGGACGGGATTTTAATCAATTTCGTTTGAGCTCAGGTTGGAATCGCAATAGTTATGATGTGATGCCATACCCCACTCAAGGTGTGAACCAGCAGGCTGGGGTGCTTTTGGCTTTGCCGTTAAGCACGGAATCCTTTAGCTATTATAAGCTTGCTTATCAATCACGTGTTTACGTGCCTTTGATACAAGGATTTATTTTCACAGCGCTTGGCAATGTTGGTTATGGTAATACCTTCGATCAATACGGTTTGCCATTTTATGAGAATTATTTTGCAGGGGGTATCGCCCAACCTGGTCAAGTTCGCGGGTACAACAGTTATTCGTTAGGACCAAAGGATAATCATGGCAATGCTTTGGGTGCCAATTTATTGCTGAATGGTAGCTTGGGATTGGTGATGCCGTATCCCATTAGTCGCGAAAATTTTCGAACCATGGCATTTTTGGATGCAGGTAATGTGTTTGTACGTGGCACACCAGAAGATTTATCGGGCAATAATTCAGGTCCCATTCGATTGGCTGCTGGGATATCGTGGGAGTGGCGCTCACCTTTTGGACCACTGGCTTTTAACGTTGCGTTTCCCATCAACAAACAGCCTTATGATTTAACACAAATATTCCAGTTTAGTGTTTCATCAGGGTTCTAGTTGCATCATGAATCAAGAGCGTTATATACTGCATTACTTTAAGTTTAAGGGGAGTTGGTTATGAAGTCTTTAAGTCGGGTGTTGATGGCATCATTGTTGGTGGCATGGGCTGTTTTGGGTCATGCAGAGGGTGGTAAGATTGGTGTTGTAGATTTGCAAAAGATCATGCAAACATCCACGCAAATGAAGGTCATTCAAGAGCAGCTTGAAAAAGAATTTAAGCCTCGTCGTGACAAGCTCATTGCAACCGAAGCATCATTAAAAAGTGATATGGAAAAATTAAAGCGAGATGCGGCAGTGTTGAGTCAAGCACAAAGAAAAACGTTGGAAAAGAAAATCGTAACGGCACAGCAACAGTTTGAGCGAGAAGGTCAACAATACCAACAAGAATTAAGCACGGCACAAAATGAAGCCATGGAAAAGTTTTATAATAAAATTCGTGCTGGTATCGCTAAAGTTGCCGAAAATCAAAAATATGATATTGTCATTCAAAAAGACGCTGCACCATTTAGTGAAGAAGATTTGGATGTGACGGTAGATGTGATTAAAGAGATTGGATGATAAAATATCAAGGATACAGTCGACATTAATAAAATTTTGAATTTATTACCGCATCGTTATCCATTTATTTTGGTGGATAGGGTCATTGACTATGTTCCTTATGAATATTTGGTGGCAATTAAAAATGTCACCATCAATGAACCATTTTTTACGGGACATTTCCCAGGAAATCCAATTATGCCAGGGGTTTTGATGTTGGAATCTTTGGCTCAAGCATCAGCCATTTTGTCGAATTTGTCACGCAAACCAACCGAAGGATATGATTTTTTGTATTTCTTTGCCGGCATTGATAATGCAAAATTCAAACAAGTGGTTTATCCGGGCGACCAACTGCGTTTGGAGGTCAAACTTTCTGCGCGTAAAAGAGATTTTTGGCGAATGCATGCTGAAGCTTTTGTTGATGATAAATTGGCCTGCTCTGCAGATTTAATGAGTGCTGCGAAGGAAGTCCCCAAAAGTGATCAGTGAACATGCCATTATTCATGCAACAGCGGTAATCGCCGCTGATGCATCCATCGGTCCTGGAAGTATTATTGGTGAAGGTGTTGTGATTGGCGCAGGCGTCCAGATTGGTGCTTATGTTGACGTTGCTGGTCCTGAAACAATCATTGGCAATAGGGTACATATTGGATCCGGTGCCATTGTGGGTCGCGATGTACAGATTGGCGATGGAACCACGATTGGCCCCCGTGCGGTGATACAAGGACCTACGGTTATTGGTCAAGACAATAAGATTTTTCAGTTTGCATCCGTTGGTGATGCCCCTCAAGACATTCATTACCAAGGTGAACCGACTCGTTTAGAAATTGGCGATCGTAATGTTGTGCGGGAGTTTTGCATGATAAGCCGTGGTACGGTTAAAGGCGGTGGTTTAACCAAAATCGGCAACGATAATTTTTTTATGGCGTATGTTCATGTGGGGCATGATTGTGTTGTGGGCAATTCTGTCATCATGGTTAATTATTCGGCGCTATCTGGGCACGTTGTGGTTGAAGATTTTGTTAATATTGGTGGTTACGCAGCAGTTCATCAATTTTGTCATGTGGGTGCATCGGCTTTTATTGCGCGCGCGACTTATGTCACGAAAGATGTGTTGCCATTTGTGATGATAGCGGGGGTGAATACATCAGCGTGTGGCATTAATACGGTGGGTTTGAGAAGACGCGGTTTTTCATCAGAGACCATTGATTATATTCGACGGGCTTATAAAATTATTTTTCGTCGCGGATTAACAGTACAACAAGCGCTTGCAGAACTTGAATTGCTGCAGCAGGATTGTCCTGAAATTGTATCCATGATGGATGTTTTGAATCACTCAACTCGTGGTATTGTTCGTTAAATGGGTATTTTATGTTGGATCAACAGTTTCTAAGAGAGCATCCCGATGCCGTTGCCGAAAGGTTAAAATCACGTGGTTTTCATTTGGATGTTGAGGCATGGAATCGACTTGAGGGATCACGAAAAGCGCTTCAAGTTGAAACACAAGCGTTACAAAATGAGCGAAATCAACGCTCGAAAGATATTGGGCTGGCGAAAGCCAAACAACACGATGTCACTGATTTAATGAATGATGTTGGTCGTTTGAATGATTTGCTTGCCGCAAAAAAAAATGAATTGTCTGATGTTTTAATTCGTATTGATGACATTCGCCTGCGATTGCCTAATCTTCCTCATGAATCAGTTCCATTGGGTCAAAATGAACGAGACAATGTTGAAATAAGACGCTGGGGAACACCGACTGTTTTTGATTTTCCAGTCCAGTCTCATGATGCCCTTGGTGAAGCGCTGCATCAAATGGATTTTACAACCGCTGCCAAAATAACGGGCAGTCGTTTTGTGGTGTTAAGTGCACAAATTGCACGTTTACAACGCGCTTTAACACAATTTATGTTGGATGTTCATGTTGATGAACATGGTTATCAAGAAGTTTATGTGCCTTATTTGGTTAATACAGAGAGTTTGTATGGTACGGGCCAATTACCTAAGTTTGAGGAAGATTTGTTTAAAATTGCCGGTGATTCTGGATATTACTTGACATCGACAGCAGAAATACCCGTCACCAATATGGTTCGTGATGAAATTTTCACAGAGCAATCATTGCCAAAACGTTTTGTATGCCATACGCCTTGTTTTCGCAGCGAAGCAGGTTCTTATGGGCGTGATACCAAGGGCATGATTCGTCAACATCAATTTGAGAAAGTAGAGTTGGTATGGATGACCAAGCCTGAGTGTTCTTATGATGCTTTAGAGCAATTGACTTTACATGCCGAGTCTATTTTGAAGCGTTTGGCATTGCCTTATCGCGTGATGGCACTTTGCTGTGGTGATATGGGTGCAAGTGCCACCAAAACGTATGATTTGGAAGTTTGGTTGCCCAGTCAACAAACGTATCGAGAAATATCATCGTGCAGTAACATGGAGGCATTTCAGGCACGACGCATGCAAGCACGGTTTCGACGCGACAATGCTGCTTCCCAAAAAATTGAATTGCTGCACACATTGAATGGCTCGGGTCTTGCCGTCGGCCGAACTTTGGTGGCTGTTCTAGAAAATTATCAAACAGCCACTGGCTCTATTGTTGTTCCAGAAGTTTTACGCCCTTATATGGGCGGTCTTGAGCGAATAGAATCTATTTGAGATCTGTTTTTAAAGTAGACAAAAATTCGGACAATTTTGTCAGGGCGATGTTTTCACCTACGCCTGTTTTGCGGGACTGATATTCGACTTCGTGATGTTCAAGATGTCGCTCACTCACAATCAAACGGTGTGGTAAGCCAATTAAATCATGATCCGCAAACAACACCCCAGGACGTTCGTTTCTATCATCAAGCAGTACATCAATCCCCAAAGCCAAACATTCTTGGTAGATTTTCTCGGCTTGATTGCGCACCAAATCGCATCGATGTCCGTTGATGGGAATAAGGCCTAGGGTAAATGGTGCAATATTTAAAGGCCAGCAGATCCCACGCTCATCATGATGTTGTTCTATAGCCGCAGCCACCATACGACTCACGCCCAAACCATAACAACCCATCAATAGTGTTTGTGTTTTTCCTTCAGGAGTTAAAACTTGAGCACCCATGTCTTTGGCATACTTTTCTCCAAGCTGAAAAATATGTCCCACCTCAATGCCGCGGCAGGCATGTAAAACCCCGTTGCCATCGGGACTGATGTCGCCTTCTTGAACATTGCGTAAATCATAAACTTCATCATAATGTGCATCTCTGTCCCAAGCAGCATTCCTATAATGATGATGGTTTTGATTGGCCCCACACACAAAAGAGGGCAACGAAAGCGCTTCATGGTCCACAATGATGGGGATGTTTTTTAAGCCAACAGGTCCAATGAACCCAGGAGCAACATTCAATGTTGATTGAATCAATGCTTCATCCGCAAACATCACAGGAGATTGGACCTTGGGGTGTTTGGCCGCCTTAATTAAATTTAACTCATCGTCTCCACGTAAAACCAGAGCCACCAAAGGCGTGTCACATCCTTTGACCAATAATGTTTTAATGGTTTCATGAGGCTGAACTTGAAGTGCTTCGCAAATTTCAGCAATGGTTTTTTGTTGGGGTGTTGCCACCAATGTTAAGGGCAACAAGGGATGTTCGGTTGTTCTGGTGGATTTGAGATGCGTTGCTTGTTCAATGTTGGCCGCATAAGTGCCTTCACTACTGTAGAAAATTAAATCTTCTCCGGCATCAGCCAAGACTTGAAATTCATGGGATACAGCGCCCCCGATGGCGCCAGTATCGGCCTCCACCGCTCGAAAATTAAGGCCCATTCGGGTTAAAATACGCTGGTAGGCGTCTCTCATGATGCTGTAGGTGTCTTGAAGTGAATCTTGCGTTAAATGAAACGAATACGCATCTTTCATGATGAACTCTCGAGCACGCATCACGCCAAATCGAGGTCTTATTTCGTCGCGAAATTTGGTCTGAATTTGATAAACATTGATGGGTAATTGTTTGTAGGATTTTAATTCGTTTCGCATCAAATCGGTAATGACTTCTTCATGAGTGGGGCCAAAGCAATAAGAACGCTCTTGATTATCTTTCATGGTGAGTAATTGCCCACCAAAAGTATCCCATCGACCCGTTTCTTGCCAAAGTTCAGCCGGTTGTATGGCGGGCATGAGGAGTTCAATGGCACCGGCTTGATTTAGCTCTTCACGAATGATGTGTTCAATTTTTTTTAAAACCCTAAGACCCAAGGGTAGCCACGTGTAAAGCCCCGAACCCAGTTTACGAATGAGACCGGCCTTTAGCATGTATTGATGAGAAATGATTTCCGCATCTTTTGGGGTTTCTCTCATGGTGGGGATAAAATACTGTGATGCACGCATTAGGGTATACTCGGCGACTTTAAATTGGGGCCTAGTATATCATTTTGTGCTGGATTTTCCAGTTTAAGGAACAATAATAAAAGCATACTTTCAAGATCGTCAAGTGTTGGTCTTTGTTTGGGTTCTGCCAACAAACATAAATCGATGATGGATTTTAAATCAGGTTCGATGCTTCGGTATAAACGTTGAAACATGGAACCCATGCTGTAGACATCCATGGCATCATGGGCTTTTTTTCGGGGTTCTGTGCCTTCTATGCGCCAACATTCAGGTGCGATGTGTTTGTAATCTGTTTCCATGAGTTTCTTTTCTTCTTGATTAAGGCAATCAAAAGTTTCTGAAAGTTCTTCACCCAAAAAAACCGAAAGACCGCCATCAATGGGAAAACTTTGTTTTGACTCAAAATCATAAAAGATGTTACTTTCTTTGAGATCAATCAGAATTAGTTTTTGATCATGAGCTTTTTTAATGGCGGCAATGGTGGATAAAAACAGTTGAATTCTAAATGTTGGTGATATGTATTCTAAATGGTCGTAACTTCTTCCTCGTATTTTAGGCAATATCATTCGGTAGCTGATGTCGCTTTTAAACAAAATACTTTTTTGCTCGGGATAGTATGTTTGAAAAAATTTTAGCTTTTGTTGTGCTTCATCAAAATCAACATCATCAGTTACCCGGGGTTTTAAGACCACTTTGTTTGTTGTGTTCTCTCTTGATGCAAAAAGTCGTGCGGTTGAATATTTACCGTTTAAAGTCAAAGCGAA
>CAISSD010000054.1 GCA_903887975.1 uncultured Legionellaceae bacterium
ATGGCCATCCCAACGTTTTTCATCAGTATTTTGCCGGGCTATCAGCATATCGGTATTGCAGCACCGATTTTGATTACCTTATTGCGAGTGATTCAAGGCTTTGTTGCGAGTTCGGAATTTACCGGATCAGCGATATTTTTGGTTGAGCATGCTAAACCCAGGCACAAAGCCTTTTATGGATGCCTGACCAGCTCAGCATACAGTGTTGGTGTTATTGTTGCAGGATTAACCTCGTCTTTGCTGACTGCATCGTTTATGCCTGATTGGGCTTGGCGTTTGGGTTTTGCGTTGGCACTGATGGGCGGATTGGTTATTTTTGATCTACGCATGAATAGTACAGAAACGCCGGTTTATCAACAAATCAACCATCATCAAAAGCCAAATCTTCCATTTTTGGCAGCGGTTAAAGAGGTTCCATACGCTGTTATTGGTGTCATAGGGCTTGGCGCTTTGATAGGGATCATGACTTTTGGTACCTATGTTTTTACAACAAGCTATTTGCACACCTATTTTAATCTTTCAATCAGTACAGCGACCCTTGTTGTTACATTATCGTTGGCCGTAGATGCTGTGCTTGAGCCTTTTGTGGCGATGTTGGCTGACGAAATTGGGCATGTACGAGTGATGACAATAGGTATTGTCTTGATGCTTTTATTCAGTTTCCCTGTATTTTATTTATTGGCCTCTGGTCACGTGGTGTTGATTACGGCGGGCATGGTGTTGATGTCTGTATTAATTGCCACGGCGTTTGCACCAATGAATGCTTATATGGTGGGGCTGTTTCCCGAAGCCTGTCGATACAGTGGTTTTGGGGTGGCATTTCACATTGGGATTTCATTGTTTGGCAGCACAACACCGTTGGTTTTGATGTGGTTGGTGAATAAAACTGGTAATGATTATGCGCCTGCGTATTATTACATATTGGCGGCATTGATTGGTTTAAGTTCATTGGTTGTTTGTGAATATGGTCGCCGAGTGGATGATGGCACACAACGTGTGCCTGCGTATTAATCAATATCTTACGATATTCATGGACAAAGATTCCAGCAAAACCATCAAATTCAGAACCTTATTTTGCCATTGAAAAAAAAGTAAAATTTTCTGCGGTCTCGGTTGTGTCGTGTTTTAGATCGTGTTCATCCAGTATTGTCAATAAATCATTGGCTTGCAATAATGCTTTGTCGCATTGTGCCAGCAGTTCATCAATATCATCCATATTGGCTGGGGGATTTTTTTCATATTGAGTTAAGTTGGCTTTGATGCCATTTTCAATGTTGGTCAGCGCTGCAAAATTGGCCTGAAATTTTATGGTGAGATCGTTTAGTTGCTGATTACGTCTTAATAATTCATTGTTGGTGGTTGTTAATTCATTCACAACATGGTTCAAATCACATTGTCCTTGCTCGATATCACCTGTGATGTTTTGTGTTTTATTTTTGATGTCTTGAAGTTCATTCGTTAACATTTTATTTTTATCGATTAATTTATTTTTTAAGGCATCCAGCTCTTGAATCGAGGCTACAAGGCTAGGTATTTCAGCATTTAATTCTTGAACTTGTGTTTCAAGTTGTTGAAGATTGGTGGCGGTTTTGATATTTATATCACATAAATCGCTTAACATACCGTTTAATTTTGTTTCTGTTGCTTCCAAAAGTTTGAGTGATTCGTTAACCGCTTGCTCCATGGCTTTAAAGTGTGTTTTGATTCGTTCTTCTCTTTTGCTACTGGATTGATGATGCGTGATCAGCACATCTGCAAAAAA
>CAISSD010000055.1 GCA_903887975.1 uncultured Legionellaceae bacterium
CGCATTTTATCGCGTTGAATCAAACCATAGGTTGAAATAATCACATCATAATCTGCAAACGATTCTTTATGCCTTACAGCACCATGAAAAACCAAAACCCGAAGATCAGGCGTAAAACGCACTGCTTCCTGCTGCCAATTCCAAAGAAGACTCGTGGGAGCCAAAATAAGACAGGGACTTTTGAGGCGTCCTTGTTCTTTTTCCAGCAACAGATGCGCTAACGTTTGAACGGTTTTACCAAGCCCCATGTCATCGGCTAAAACGCCTGAAAATTGATGCTCACAAAGATACTGCAGCCAAGATAATCCTTGTTGCTGATACGTGCGAAGCTCCGTTTTAAGCCCTTTAGGAATGGCAACCAAAGGCATATTTTTAGACGCCATTTGCTCGAGTTTAAAACGCACCTCTTCTGTGGCGTGCCAACGAGCTTTGGTGGCCAGTAATGCTTGCTCGGCTTCTTGAACCAACAACAATTGGTACGAAGATAAAGTCAAGGTCTTTGCATCGGCATTGCGCAATCGCCCATAATGCAACAACAAATCAATCATGGGTTTGATGCGTGATAATGGCAGCATCATGACTTTTCCAGGAGAGACCACCCATTGAAACTCATGATTCAATGGCGCATCTTCCAGTTTTTTGGGATCCCAGCTCTTTAAAATATCCAATATTAATGGAACAACACTGATGGATTCACCCGCAATTTGAATGCCCAATTGATACGAAAAAAAATCGTTTTTTTGACCTTCAAGTTCTGAAAACCATTCGAAATCATCAAATTCCAAACGCTCTGTAAACGGTGTTTCAACCAGATTTGGCGAAGGCTGATAAGCGCGTGTTAAAAATGATGGAACCAAATTGAGCTGCTCACGAGATTGAAGTTCAAACAAACATGCCGCAGCATGCTCACAATGACCGATTTGATCGCATTTGCATCGCCCAGGAATCTGGGGCCAAGATTTAAGATCCAAATACACATCAAAGATTTGCCCAAGGCCACTGCGAACTCGGCCCTTTAACAATCCATCGCCCAAACGAAGACTCAACACATAACCAAGATGTTGAATCTCTGAGCCACGCATAAGGATTTGGGATGTGAACACCTGGGGCATTTGTTTTAGTGCAGCACTCAACATAAAAACAGCCCTTATGTTCAAATAAATCAACCATTTTAGCACTAAAGTGGTGGTTGGTTCCAATGGTTATTTTAGAGGGAGGGGAGCATTCTTGATAGTGCAATAAAAATTTTCATGTGTCTCTAATTTTAGCAACGTTAAAATTAATGCATTTTCTGGGTACATATATCACAATCTAATTATATTTATACAATACAATTGAGTCTAATTGGACTTTATCAAAAGTCCGGACACAAAAATAAACCACTTGAATTTAATGCATAAAACCCCATGTATGCTATACTGACAACATAAAATTTAAATTGGGAGTTCATGATGAATAGAAATAATGTTTCTGTACTGTCCAACAAAGCTGAATCGGCTTTGGCCACCAACAAAGTGTTACGAAACACCTATCTTTTATTGGGTGCGACGTTCATCTTTAGCGCATTCACAGCCTTTTTGTCTACCGCAGCACACACAAGACAATTGAATCCTTTGCTTTTTATTGTCGGTGCTTACGGCTTGATTTTTTTAACCCAAGCATTACGAAACAGTGCCTGGGGATTGGTTTCGGTGTTTGCATTCACAGGCTTTATGGGCTACACATTGGGTCCTATTCTAAACATGTTTTTGTTGCATTACGCCAATGGCGGGCAATTGGTGGGTACAGCACTTGGTGGAACCGGTGTCATCTTTTTTGCCTTATCAGGCTATGCGCTTACTACTCGTCAAGATTTTAGTTACTTGGGTGGATTTTTATTTGTGGGCATGATGGTGGCGTTTTTAGCCATGATTGGCGGCATATTCTTCCAAATACCAGCCTTGCAACTCATGGTGTCTGCGGCATTCATGCTGATTTCTTCTGGCCTTATTTTGTTTCAAACCAGCGAAATTATTCATGGTGGTGAAACCAACTACATCTCTGCAACCGTGTCTTTATATGTTTCTATTTACAACGTGTTCATCAGTTTGCTGAACATTTTGGGCGCATTTTCAGGCCGGGATAATTAAGGCCAATACACCACACCCATCACCGATGCTTTTTGGGCTCCGGTGATGGATGTTAAATCCAACGGTATTTTGTTCATGGTTTGATAAGCAAACCACCCAAACATCATGGCTTCCATATAATCTGCACTAACACCCAACGCATCACTGACATCAACCCGAACATTCGGCAAAATTTCCTGAAGTTTTTGCAACAAAGTTTTATTATGTGCACCGCCGCCACACACAATCAAACGCTGCACTTTTTGAACATAGGCATGGATCACCTTTGCAATGCCACAAACACTCAACATCAATAAAGTCGCCTGCACATCACACGCCTCAAAATTCTCCTGCAGATGGCTTTTAAGCCACGCTTGTGAAAAATATTCTTTGCCAATACTTTTGGGTGCGGGTGTCGCAAAAAAAGGATCGCCAAGCAAAGCATCCAACAACGATGGAATCACTTGTCCCAAGGCAGCCCATTGGCCACCTTCGTCATAATTCAACCCTCGATGATGATGCACCCATGCATCCATCAAAACATTACCCGGGCCGCAATCAAAACCCAATATGGGTTTTTCACCATGGACAAAAGAAACATTGGCAATACCACCAATATTCACCACCGCAACACATTCATTCAAATTGTGCCACAAATGTTGATGATAAAGTGGGGCAAACGGTGCCCCTTGCCCCCCCAAAACCACATCTCGCGTTCGAAAGTCCGCAACCACAGGAATTTTGGTATGCTCGGCGATGGTGTGCGCACAGCCCAATTGCATGGTGTAAGGTATGGGTGCTGTCGCATCATGACACACGGTTTGACCATGACTGCCAATGGCGAGTACTTGATGCGGCAAAACACCTGCTTTTTTCAAGAGCGTGTTTGCACTCATTGCAAATGCTCGACCAATCAAGGTATTGAGTATTGCCATTTGCGCAAACGTTAAATGCTTGGTCTGTAAAGCATCATACAAAGCCGTTTGCACCTCTTTGGGATAAGGCATGGTGAGTCCGTATTGCAAGTCTTGGGTTTTGGGATCAATCAACGCCACATCAATACCATCCATACTGGTGCCCGACATTAAACCCAATGTGAAGCTCATACACTCACCCTAAAACATTGATGAAAATTCTCTGTGGTCTTTTTGGCAATGGTTTCTAAATCAACACCTTTTAATTCGGCCAATTTCAAGGCAACATGACGCACCAAAGCAGGATGATTTTGTTGCCCACGAAAAGGTACTGGCGCTAGATAAGGTGAATCGGTTTCAATCAACACCCTGTCCATCGGTACTTTTTTTGCCACTTCTTGCATCTGTATTGCATTTTTAAACGTTAAAATGCCTGAAAATGAAATATAAAAATTCATATCCAATGCCCGTTTTGCAACCGACCAATCTTCAGAAAAACAATGCATGACGCCACCAATAGCCCCAGCACCCTCATCATGCATCACATTCAAAGTATCTTCTGCTGCTTCTCGGGTATGAATAATCAAGGGTTTTTGCGTTTGTAATGCCGCACGAATATGCGTTCTAAATGATTGTTGTTGCAATGCTTGACCTAGAGGATCGTCCATGCGGTAATAATCCAATCCCGTTTCACCAATGGCAATACACTTTTTGTGCGCTGATAAAGCCACCAAAGATTCGACATTGGTGGCTTTATCAGCAACATCATTGGGATGCAATCCAACCGAAAAATACACCTGATTAAAGCGCCGAGACAATGCCAACAATTTCGAAACATCACTGAACGTCACACAAACCGACAAAAATTGACCAACACCTGCCTCATACGCCAAAGACAATACATTGGCCATGTCATTTTGAAATGGGCTCAAATCAATGCTTGTCAAATGACAATGCGAATCAATGAATAAAAAATTATCTTTCATCATGGGTAAAAATGGCCTCAATGGCTAAACGTTGATTAACACTCACGTGCTCATGATGCTTTTTAATCAGCAACATGACCACATCCATGCAATGAAAAAGCCGTACTGGATTCATCAATTCCGAAAATCGCTTTAAGGGCGCGACAATGGGTTGACGGGTTAAACGATGTCGAATGGCATAAGCCAATACTTGATACAAAAAATGCAATAAATCAGCCCAAACCACCGTTGTATACTGAGATGAAACCGAACAGACCGTTTTTTTACCCTCTAAAACCGCGCACCAATCGTCAACCAATTCCGCAAAATTGGTTAACACTGGCTCTTCATCCGGCACAGTAAATAAAAATCGCTGACATCGACTCACCAGTGTTGGCAAAACACCACTCAAATGCTCTGCAATCAAAAAAATCCGCGTATGCAGTGGTGGCTCTTCAAGCATTTTAAGTAACGCATTGGCAGAAAATAAATTTAACGCATGAACCGTATCCATCACAATAAAGCGCTCTGCACCAAACACGGGTTGCTTTTCTATGGCTGATTGCAAACAACGAATCTCTTCAATCCCAATTAATTTTCCTGGCGATTCAGGACTTAACCAGACCACATCGGGATGCATCCCACTTTGTAGCCACAAACAACTTTGACATTGGCCACATGGCGCATTGTTTTTAAATGCACACATCAATTGCGCCATCAAACGATTGATGAATTGACCAATGCCTGCATGACGTGGGCCCAACATCAACCAAGCTTGCGTGAGTCGATTTTGAGAGACTATCCTATTCATCTGTCGCCATGCGCCATCATGAATGGTTAAAGGTTCAATTGAGCGATTCACCACATTGCTCCATAAATTTCCTCATCACCGATGTAAGTTGCTTTTGCACCTCGGTTATTGGCTCTTCGGCATGAATTAAAACGACATTGTTTCTGTTTTTTAGTTGTCGATGATAGGCGGCATGTACTGCATCAAAAAAATCTTCATGCTCTTGTTCGATTCTATCCAATGAACCTCGGGCTTTGGCGCGATTTAACCCTGTTTTTGGTGAAACATCCAAAAACAGGGTTAAATCGGGTTGCAACCCATTCAAGCAAAAACTGGATAATTGTTGAATCATAGCCTCATCCAAACCCCGACCACCACCTTGATAAGCATGCGTAGACAATTCAAATCGATCAGCCAATACCCAAGCACCACGGTTTAATGCAGGACGAATGACTTGTTCCACCAATTGTACACGAGCTGCATAAAACAACAACAATTCAGCGCGTGCATCCAAAACTTCATCTTTAAAATTGGTTTTAAGTAACGTGCGTACCACCTCACCCAATTTGGTCCCCCCTGGTTCGCGCGTTATCACAAGCTCTGACACAACAGGCTCCAAACACTGCTTGATGGTTTCCAATGCTGTTGATTTACCCGAACCTTCCAAACCTTCTACCACCACAAAATAACCCATTATTGTCCTTTAACTTCATGTGATTTTTTAAATTTCAAATATCGACTCAATGCTGCTCGATGTGCTTCATAGGTTTCTGAAAACTCGTGCCCACCATCACCTTTGGCCACATAATAAAGATACTTCGACATCACAGGATGCGCCATGGCATTTAGGGCACTCCATCCCACCATGGCAATGGGTGTGGGTGGCAAACCTTGATATCGATAGGTATTATAAGGTGAATCGACACTCAAGTCTTCATGATGTAAATACGGATGTTCCGCGCGGTTTAAAGCATAAATCACCGTGGGGTCCATTTGCAATCGCATGTTTTGCCGTAAACGATTCACCAATACCCCTGCCATCAATCGCCGCTCAGTTGTATCAGCTGCTTCTTTTTCCAGAATGGATGCCGCAATCAAAAGCTCATAAGGATCTTTAAAGGGTAAGTTCAGATCGCGCGTTAACCAAC
>CAISSD010000056.1 GCA_903887975.1 uncultured Legionellaceae bacterium
ATTATGTCACACATTGCGTTAGAAGCAGAATTAAGAACAGACTTAGGGAAAGGTGCGAGCCGCCGCCTTCGTCGTTTGGATAATAAAGTTCCTGCTGTTTTGTTTGGTGGTCACAAAGAACCGGTTTCCATTCATCTTTGTCATAATAAAGTGATTAAAGCTTTTGAATCAGAAAGTATTTATTCCAGTGTTTTGGATTTGCATTTTAATGGTAAAGTAGAACAAGTTATTCTTAAAGACCTGCAGAGACATCCTTATAAGCCCGTGATTCTTCATATGGATTTACAGCGCGTTTCCGCCAAAGATGTTTTGGTTAAAATGATACCATTGCATTTTATCAATGAAGACATCGCGTTGGGTGTTAAAGATGGTGGTATTGTCAATCACACCATGACCCAAGTTGAATTAAAGTGTCAGGTTAAAGATTTGCCTGAGTTTATTGAAGTCGATTTGGCCAATTTGGGTTTGAATGAAGTGATTCATTTATCTCAATTGGTATTGCCTAAAAACGTGCAATTGGCAGTGGATCCAACCGTTGGTGATCATGATCATCCTGTGGTGAGTATTCATGTGAAGAAAATCGATAAGAGTGATCTTGAAGCCGAAGCTTTGGAAGCTGAAGTGGCAGAATCTGAATCAGAAGCTCATGAAGCCGAAGTGGGTGAAACCAAAGCTGAAGTTTCTGCTGAGGCAACCGACGAATCACCTAAGAGCGAGTAAAAAGCTTGTCGGTGAGCATTAAATTGGTGGTGGGGCTTGCCAATCCTGGCGAGACCTACCGACCAACACGTCATAATGCTGGTGCGTGGTTTGTTGATGAATGGATGGCACAATCAAACACAGTCTTTAAAAATGAAAAATCGTTACAATCCGATTTGGCATGGATTGCGCCATCAGTACGCGTCATGAAACCACGAACCTACATGAATCATAGTGGCGCTTCGGTTCGTGCGGTGAGCAGCTTTTATCGCATTAAGCCTGAAGAAATTTTGGTGGTGCATGATGAATTGGACTTACCCGTTGGCACGATAAAACTTAAAACGTCTGGTGGTCATGGTGGGCACAATGGCCTTCGTGATGTTATTGCGCAATTGGGAACGCAGGATTTTCATCGTTTACGTGTTGGAATAGGTCATCCTGGGCATCGAGATTTGGTTCATGATTATGTGCTGGGTCGACCAACGACTACGGATAAGCAATTGATTGATGATGCGATGGAGCGCGCAATAAAACTCATGCCTTTGGTGTTATCGGGGCAATTTTCATTGGTGATGAATCAACTACATTGAGGTTATGATGGGATTTAAATGCGGGATTGTGGGCTTACCCAATGTTGGTAAATCGACGTTGTTTAATGCGCTGACCAAAGCCAAAATTGAAGCGGCCAACTATCCGTTTTGTACCATTGAGCCCAATGTGGGGATGGTGATGGTGCCTGATCCACGGTTGTTAAAGTTACAATCCATTGTCAACCCGCAAAATATTGTCCCTGCTGTCATGCAAATCGTGGATATTGCAGGACTTGTTGCGGGTGCAGCAACTGGTGAAGGTTTGGGCAATAAATTTTTGGCCAATATTCGAGAGACTGAAGCCATTTTGCATGTGGTGCGTTGTTTTGAACACGATGATATTATTCATGTGGCAGGACGTGTTAACCCATTGCATGATATTGAGGTCATCAATACCGAATTGGCTTTGGCCGATATGGAAACCCTTGAAAAAGCACTGCAAAAAAATCTTAAAAATGCACGCTCGGGTCAAAAAGATGCAGTCTTGGAACAAAAAACCCTTGAAAAAATCAAAGCTCATGTGGATGAAGGTTTGCCTGTTCGTACATTAGAATTATCCATTGATGAGCGCTTAATAAGCAATCGATTGTTTTTATTAACGGCAAAACCCGTATTGTATGTGGCCAATGTTGATGAAGGCGATGTTGTGGACAATCCCTTGTTGGCCCAAGTACAAGCATTGGCGTATGAAGAGGGTGCTAAGGTTGTTGCCTTGTGTGCGTCGACCGAGGCGGAGCTTGCAGATTTTTCAGATGACGATCGCCTTGAAATGATGCAATCCTTAGGCATGAGTGAGCCTGGGTTGGATCGCGTCATTCGTGCGGGGTATGATTTGTTGGGACTACAAACGTATTTCACCGCTGGCGTTAAAGAGGTTCGCGCCTGGACTGTTTTACGAGGGGCCACAGCACCAGAAGCCGCGGGTGTGATTCACACCGATTTTGAAAAAGGCTTTATTCGAGCAGAAGTGATTGCTTATAATGACTTTATCCAATATCAAGGCGAGCAGGGTGCCAAAGAAGCCGGAAAATTGCGTTTAGAGGGCAAGGAGTATCGCGTGTGTGATGGCGATGTCATGCACTTTAGGTTTAATGTTTGATCGTTAACTGATCAAAATACCACTACTACCTTCTGGTACTGGTCCAGATCCAGTTTCGATTTCCTGAGATTCTATGAGGACAATTGTGGGTGGGTTGTAGGGTTGTTTTTTTATTTGTTCATCGTTCATGGTTGATTTTCCTGTATTAAAGTGGCACCAGACTCTTTCATCATCGGTGCGAATTGTCCTGCAATGGCAAAAAAACGACACTCAAAGGCAACGGGCATCATGAATGCCTGGGTAATGCGTTCGGCTTTTTTGGATGATTCGGGAATATCTGTAATTAAATCAGATAATGATCGCTTTAATCCATCGACCATTCTTTCAAAGGGTGCATTGGGTTTGTAGGTTTGAATCCATGCTTTATATTCAGAAACATGTGTGATGATGGTATTTTTTTCACGCTCTAAATGTCTTCCCATTTGCAAATAAACCCAAGGAGAGGCGGTGATTGCGGCAAATGCAGCATTGAGATCTCCCTCTTTGGTGATGTGTTGTAAAAAATTGGTGTATTCGTGGATCAGTGGAATCTTGTTGGGTGGGATGGGGGTGTAAAATGTAAATGCTCGCGTGGCATGTAAAAAATGATGGTGAATCTCATGCTCATGATTCATGGTTTCATCAGCCAAGGTATGGAGTTGTTCGGCGATGAATGAATTATTTTTAAAGCGCTCAGACAGAACAATCAAATTTTTTGCGTAGTTCTGTAAATACAAAACATGTTGTTCAACATAAAATTTAAATGCTTTTCTTGGTAACGTACCCTGACTCACACCCATTGTAAACGGGGCGTGATAAATTTGCTTGAGTAATTCAGTCGATTGGCTGAACAACTGTTGCGTTTGCATGCCGGTTCTCCAAGAAATAAAAATGATCCACAGGGCCACATCCATGGCCAACATTCAAATAACACCCGGCTTCTAGAGCTTGGGTTAAATAATTTTTAGCCGCCGCAATCGCCTTGCGCAAATCATAACCTTGTGCAAGAAAAGATGCAATTGCAGCCGACAAAGTGCAGCCTGTACCATGAGTATTGTCGGTTTTTATTCGTTTGTTGTCAAACCATGTGAACGTTTGATGTTGTTGCTCAAACAAGACATCCGAACTTTCTACTCCATCCAAATGTCCACCTTTAACCAAGACATCAAGATGAAGTTCTAAACTTAAGGTGCGGGCTGCATGCTCCATTGTGTCACGTGAATTAATGGTGGTGTTTAATAATTTCTCAGCCTCAAAAAGGTTTGGGGTGATGAGCGTACAATGAGGCATCAAGTGCGTTTTAAGGAAATCAATGGTATCCAAACGCAACAAAGCACAACCATTTTTAGCCACCATGACGGGATCAAACACCACACAATGTGGTTTGTAGTGTTTCAAAGCCTCTGCCACAACCTCAATCACTGCTTCATCATGCAGCATCCCAATTTTAACCGCACGAATGTCCAAATCACTAAAAACCGAATGGATTTGTTGGGTGATGAACGCGGGAGGTAGGGTGTGAATGCCTTGAACGCCAATGGTGTTTTGTGCCACCACAGCGGTAATAATAGAGGCTGCATAAGCGCCAGTTGCCGACATGGCTTTGATGTCGGCTTGAATGCCCGCGCCACCACTGGGATCGGTGCCTGCAATACTAACCACGCAAGGTATACGAGCATTCATACGAAAACCTCCCCATGATAAAGCGCATCTAAAAAATGAATTTTAAAGCTTCCAGGGCCTTGGGCTTTTTTTGCAGCATACTCGCCGCACCAAGCGTAAAAAAATACAGCGTGTTGCGTGGCTTCAAAGACGTTGTCATGCGTGGCAACAAAAGCACCAATCACGGCCGTCATCAAACATCCAGTCCCGGTCACATAAGGCATAATGGGCGCCCCATGTTTGCAAAATAGTGTTTCAGTGGTGCTGATGATGACATCCACAGCGCCACTGATGACCACAGAGTTGTTTTGTTTTTGAGCTAAATTTTGCCCAGATTGAATGGCAGTATCGGTTTGCTCCTCGCTGTCCACGCCTTTGGATTGAATGGTGCTGCCATTTAAGGCCATGATTTCACCGGCGTTGCCACGAATCACGGTGATGGGGTGTGTGTTTACCATATTTTGTGCGAATTCAGTTCGAAGAGCGCTGGCACCCACACCAACGGGATCAAAAATAATTGGTCGTCCCAATGCCGCTGCGGTGCCACAAGCTTGCTGTGCGCTTGCCATAAAAGCATCGTTCAACGTTCCAGGATTAATGACGAGCGCATCGGATAAGGCGCACAATGCATCGACTTCATGAATGTCCTCACTCATGATGGGCGAGGCACCCAAACACAACAATCCATTGGCCACAAAATCCATGGTGACATGATTGGTCAAGTTTAAAATGATGGGTTTTTTTTGTTTGATGCGTTTTAGATGTTTTTGAATTTTAGCAATCATTGGCATAATGTCCAGAACGTAATTCATAAGCCGCTTTTTGGGGATGATTGCTGTTGTGCAATGCGCCAATCACAGCAATGCCTGCAACGCCTGTTGCCCAAACAGAGGCAACATTTTGAGTGTTGATGCCACCAATGGCAACCACAGGATGGGTGGAATGGTGCACCATATTTTTTAAGCCGTCAATCCCCCAAAAAGTTTTGCAGTCGGATTTGGTTTGACTTTGAAAAACAGCACTGGCAGCAACATAATCAATGGCGTCGCATTGGTTTGCAACCATCAAATCATTCAGGGATTCGATAGAGCGTCCAATCCAAACGTTGGGGCCAAGTTGCTCTCGTGCCTCCAAAGGATCGCCATCGGTTTGTCCCAAATGTAATCCATCAGCATGCACTCTTTTGGCCAGGTTGATGTCATCGTTGATGATTAGGGGAATATTTTTAACCACAAGTTGTTCTTGTAATAAACAGCAAAAACGATACTTTTCTTCAATTTCTTGATTCTTATTTCTTAATTGAACGCAAGTTACCCCACCATCAATGGCTTGATGAATGAATGTTCGGTATTCATCCCATGTTTGGTTGGTGGGGTGTGTTAATAGACATAATTTTAAATGTTGTTTCATCATGTGTTTCATGATTTGAATAATGCATTAAGTTGCTGAATCAATGTTGAATGGGCCTCTTTGTCAAATACACTCACTAAAGGCGCGTAATTTTTAAATTGCACTGAACCAGAATGCACATCATAAACAGAACCAACAATCCCAACCTCGCCAGCATCGATGTGTTGACGTAGAATGGCACTTTTTTGATGAATGTGTTGTATGGTCTGGGCAATGTTGAGCTCGGTCACGCGTCGAACAAAATCGAGGTTGTTGCCTGTTCTATCGTGTTGTATGGAGGTCTCGGCCTGAATGGCTGGTTTTATTTTATCCAGTAATTGGGTGATGAAGCCTTTTTCAACATGATCACAAGCAGCGCCAATTGCGCCACAACGCGTGTGACCCAAGATAACAATTAATTTTGCGCCCACCACATGGCAGGCATACTCCATGCTGGCCAAAATATCATCATTTATCACGTTGCCCGCGATGCGGATGCAAAACAAATCGCCAAAGCTCATGTCAAAAACGGTTTCTACTGGAACTCGAGAATCAATACAACCCAAGACCACCGCAATAGGGTATTGAGTGCTGGCCGTGTGTTTGAGATCGGTTTTTAAACTTCGATGAATGCGGGTTTCATTTAAAAAACGCAAGTTGCCTTCTTTTAAAATCTTTAAAACGCCAGGGGGTGTTAAGTTTGATTGTACATCAAATGTGGTGACATTAATAAAATTGATGTAATTATGAATATTGTATTGGGACTTAAAGCCAATTAAATTAAGAGAGATTTTTTTGTGCGTTGCTTCTTCGTTTTTGAATTCGTTGATGAACTCTATGATTTCTTTGTCAATGTATTCAGAATATCGTGCATCAATGACAAGTTGCGCGTGTTTGGGTATGGATTCAAGTTCGGCAATCAGAGAGGCTTTGTTTAAAAACGTCATTTGTTGGGGCAGTACCACACGATGCGTGATGCCATTGGGGTAAATTTCTTTAATAATATCCAATCGTGCTTGACTGTTGGTTTTAAGAATAAAAAATAAACTGAACAACAAACCAATGCTGATACCAATTAATAAATTGAATGCAATAATGCCAATGATGGTCGCCATAAAAGGAATAAATCGATCCCACCCTTGGCGATAAAAATGGCGATAAATGGAATAGTGGGTTAATTGATAGCCGGTATAAATCAAGATGGCTGCAAGGGATGAAAGGGGAATTTTATTCAAAACGTGGGGGATTAACATGACGGAGATGAAGATGAATACCCCATGAAAAATGGTGGCCATTTTGGTTTTTGATCCCGCTCCGATGTTTACCGAGGTACGAACCACAACAGAGGTAATGGGTAGACCACCAATGAGCCCGGATACCACATTACCTAGTCCTTGGGCCAATAATTCTTTGTCTTTGTTGGTTGAGCGTCGTTGTTTGTCTATTTTTTCGCCGGCTTTAAGATTTAATAACGTCTCAAGAGAGGCGATGAGAGAGAGCATGATGGCATAAAAATAAACATAAGGATTTTGCCATGCCGACCAAAGTGGTGTTTGGCTGTTTGTGAAAAAATCTGC
>CAISSD010000057.1 GCA_903887975.1 uncultured Legionellaceae bacterium
TCTTTGATCTATCAACTTACTTTAGCCGCTTAGAAAGCCCTTCGAGACGCGTGCTACGCACGCTCCTCAGGGCGAACGAATTAAGTAAAAATGGCTAAAGTCGACAACGATTGCAAAGCACCTTCCAAAGCATGCACCACAACATCTTGATCTGCATGACTCAAATAAGGATGCATGGGGATGCTGATGACTCTTTTTGCCGCTTTCTCAGTATGGGGAAAACTTTGCATGCCATAGAGATCTTTAAACACCGGTTGTTGGTGTAACCCCAATGGATAATGAATCGCCGTTGGAATACCTCGTACTTGCAGTGCCTGCTGCACTTTATCTCGATCATCATGCGCCAAAGTATACTGCGCAAAAACACTTTGATTATAAGACTTGATGGTTTGCACTTGAAATGCTCTGGGTAATAATTGTTGATATCGTGACGCCACACTTTGCCTTAAAGCAATTTCTTCTTCAAACAACGCCATTTTTTCCAACAATACCACAGCTTGTAAGGTATCAAATCGCCCATTCACGCCAATGCGTGTGTGTACATAACGCTCTGATTGACCATGAAGACGAATCTCATTCATTTTGGTTGCCAACTCATCGTCATTGGTAAAACACGCCCCGCCATCACCATAACAACCCAATGGTTTGGATGGGAAAAAACTAGTACAACCAATGGTGGTGAGCCCACAAGAGCGACGATTTTTATACATCGCACCAAAGCTCTGCGCGGCATCTTCAATCACGGCAAGCTTGTGTTTGGCGGCAATCGCATTGATTTCGTCAAAATCTGCACATTGACCATAAAGACTAACAGGCATAATGACTTTGGTCTTTGGGGAGATGGCTGCTTCAAGTTTGTGAACATCGATATTATAGGTGTCTGGTTCTATGTCCACAAAAACAGGTGTGGCGCCCAATAAGACAATAACCTCGACCGTTGCAAAAAAACTAAATGGGGTGGTAATCACCTCATCGCCAGGACCAACACCCAAAGCCATCAAGGCAATCAATAAGGCATCTGTACCGCTGGAAATGGTTAATGCATGCTTCACACCAACAAAACGCGCCAAAACTTCTTCAA
Organism: uncultured Legionellaceae bacterium; assembly: GCA_903887975.1. Lineage (GTDB taxonomy): Bacteria > Pseudomonadota > Gammaproteobacteria > Legionellales > Legionellaceae > CAISSD01. Next base: position 1,082 of record CAISSD010000057.1, read on the forward strand.
GCTTGGTCACTTCTGGTCCCATAATGTAGGCACCATGTTGCAATACGTGATGCATGCCGGCAAGCACTCGATCTTCAATCAGACCAAATTGTTTTTTTAAATCAATAAATTGCAACAGGAATCCTTAAAAATTTTGGATTTTTCAAAGCATAATTTTAACAAGATTCACCAAATGCGTCAAACCAACAGGGCCTTATTTTTTATCAACCAAACTCAAATCAGATCCCATGGGTTTTGGCTCCATGCTTTTTAGTTGTTGCTGCGCTTCGAGATTGCCCTTTAATGCCAATTGATGATAAATATCCAAAGCCTGTTGTTGGTTTTTGGCAACCCCAAGACCATTTTGATACATTCTGGCAAGTGCCAGCATGGCTTCAATGTGTCCTTGTTTTGCAGAAGCCTGATACGATTGAAAGGCCAGTGGTAGATTTTGATACATACCTTGGCCTTTTTCAGCCATCACGCCCAAGGCATACTGTGCATCGGCATTGCCTTTAAGCGCTGCTTTTTCATACCATGAACGTGCTTCACTAAAATGCACATAACCCAAGTTTCCATTCAAATAAAGCCCCGCCAATTGCGTCATGGCCTCGGGATGTCCAAGATTGGCTGCTTGACGATATAAATCCTCTGCTTGTTTATAATCAACCGGACGGCCCTTTCCTTCTTCAAAAACCAATCCCAAATTGTAAGCCGCGGTAGGATTCTTATTATTCCAGGCCACATCGTAATGAGTTTTGGCAAGATCATAAGCATCATCAACCGTTTCTTCGATGAACCCAAGCGCAAGGGCTGATTTCGGATCATTTTTTTCAGCCATGGCATACCATTTTTTGGCTGCATCATAATTGGGCGCACCCGTTTCTAAACCCAATTGATGATAATGTCCCAACAAATATTGCGCTTGAACTTGGCCTTGATTGGCAGCAGCTTCATACCAAGTTTGCGCGTCATGAAGGCCAACAGCACCGCCTAAACCATGTTCCATCATGTAGGCAAGCTTTAATTGACACGTTGCATCACCACGTTGTGCAAATTGTTGATAAATATCACGTGCTTTTTGTAAATTGCCGGCATCATTGGCTTTGGCCACATAATAATCCGCCAACAACAAACCCGCTTGACGATTACCCAATGCCAAAGCTTGATTCAAGTCTGGTAAAAAATCACCATTTTTTTGATGTTTGATGATGGCCAAATTCAAGTAGGCGTAAGAAAAACCAGCATTTGCTGAAGCCTGTAAGAGCTTTTCAGCGCGTTCTAAATCTTTTTGTTGCTGAAATAAATAAGTCCCCACGATAAAGTCATGAACAGGGCCATCGTTTGAAGCTTGATACCATCGCCATGCTTCACCAGAAGAAGCACTGACCCCAATGCCTCGATCATAAAGCAATCCCAACAGCAAGGCACCTTGAGGATTCTTGGCGGTACGCTCTTCTTTAACAAATTCAAATGCTTGCTGTTGGCGTTTGGGGTCTTTGTCCATGGCATCATAAAAAGCCAATGGCAATTGGGCTTCCTGAACGTTTTGTGCAACCGCATGCTCATAAAGACCTCGAAGCATCAAATAGCGCGCTTCTGAACCGGCGATACTCGCATCTTTTTGTGGCTCACCCACCAAAAGTTGTGCCAAACGATATTGCGCCATGCCATTTTGATTGGCCGATGACAAATAATACATGGATTTCGCTTTTTCAACATCAGGCTTCATCCAAACCCCACCCGATGCGTCGTTGCGTCCAAACTCATAGAGCTGACCCAACACATATTGCGCCTCTGCATTGCCTTTAAACGCTGCATCACTTAAATAAGCCACACCTTGTTGGTATGATGCCGCATTTTGGGCTTGCTCTAAAGTTAATATCCCAAGCGCATACAATGCACGATAATTTTGCTGCTCGGCAGACAATTTGTAATATTTTTCGGCTTCTTCAGCATTTTTTTCAACCCCAATACCATGATGATACCGTTGTGCCAATAAAAACTGCGCCATGGGTTGACCCAAAACCGCTCTATTTTTTAAGACATCCAAAGACAAGGACTCATCCACCGTATCTTTTGGAAACACAATCTCGCCCTTTTGCTTGGATTGTCGATTTTTATTCAATGCATCGTAATATTCACTTAAAGAAATACTATTGGGCAATGCCAATTCGAACTGCGGTTGATACAATGTTTGCTTGGACAAAATCCCCATTTGCGGTGCAGCATTGTAATGATTCTGTTTTAAAGCAATGGGATTGGTCCACGCGCCTAAAATTCCTGGTAAACCATAGCCAATCGTTGCCAAATTGTTGGATTGATTTAAGCTCAACCATAATGCCAATTTCTTTTGAATCTCATCGTCGGTTTGCTTGTGTGGGCGTATTGATTTTTGCTTCCAAACTTCAGCCTCAGAAAGATTATAAACATCACTTTTGGGGTTTGCGTACAACGCACTCAGGGTTTCGGCAGCACGTGGGTCTTGTTGTTCATTGGCGGCTTTTAAATACCATGTTTTGGCCAAAGTCATATCACCCTGCATGCGTGCCAGTTCACCCTGCTCATAGATGGCTTGTGGATAATGTTGATTGATGGCGTCATCCAGTAAAGCCCGTGCTTTATCAAAATCAGGTGCACCATCCAGACCTTTGGCAAGTAGTTTGGCCATTAAAACCTCTGCCATTGGATTTTTTTGTGCCAAAGATTTATTCAACCAAAGCATGCCTAGGGTTTTACTTTGACCATGCTTGTCTTCTAAGAAATGCTGTGCCAACGTTGCTTGTGCCAGTGCATGACCATTTTTAGCCGCTGCAATATAATATTTTCTGGCCATGTCTTCATTTTTTCCCACACCATAGCCAAACAAATAAGCACCTGCACAATACATTTGCGAAGCCAAATCGTTATTACCATCAGCAGCCTTTTTAAACCAATACAATGCGTCTTGTGGATTTTTAGCGCCAAGCAACGCATAACGCGCCATGATGTTTTGCGCAGGCAAAAAACCTTTTTCGGCGGATTGTTTAAAATCATCCAAAGCCTTTGCGTCATTTTTTAAATCGCCATAACCATAAAGACGCATGCGTGCCAAATAATAATACGCCATGGGATCTTTTTGCTTTAATTCAGACAACGACTGATTTGCTTTGGTATAATGCCCTTCACGATAAGCATCCAATCCAGTTTCCGAAAACGCCGCGGTTGCAGCCATTGTCAAACAAAACCATGGTACCATTGATTTCATGGCGATCCCCTTATCTTAATTTTAACGTGGAATAATCCCGTATCGAACCACCTCTTGAACCGCACCCCCTCGGGTATTACTCTGTACAACCCAATAATTCCCACGATTATTAAGCCCAAACTTAACCCGTGCAAACTGACAAACCTTAACAGCTTTGGCGCAATCAACCACCGTACCATACGAAGATTTACCATCATCCACCGCACAAATATAACGTAACTCGGGCTCGCCAGTGGCCAAAACAGCCCATTGATGAGGACTGATGACGTGATTTAAGGGAAGTGTTGTGGTGCTGTCATCCTTTTGCATTTGATACATTTTAAGTGGTTTATCACCTCGATTCAGCATAAAATACAACGATTGGTGATCGCGCTCCAGCTCTTCACCTGTTCCAGGATACAAACGCAAAACCTGCAACGATGTCTCATATCCAGAATGCACGCAACCCAAAGGATTGCGCTCCGAATCATCTTTAATGGGTTTATCACCGGCATAAACCGACACCGCACCCAACATCAAACCCAACCCGAACGTCATTTTTTTATTCATGATTACGCTCACTTAATTTAACAGGTCGAACCACCACTTTCGTGCCCAAAAATCCATTGGTGTCATTCCCGGCTTGTACAAATTCTTGATTCAACCATTTGGCATCTCGGGTAAACAAGCGTATACAACCATGGCTGGCGCGAAATCCTGGTATGTCATCTGAGCCATGAAGCGCAAATCCTTTATGAAAAAACATGCAATACGGCATTTTGGCGCCACCTCGGCCAATGGGGAAAACATCGGAGATGCACTTTTCATTTTCTTTACTGAATACTCGATAAATTCCAGTTAACGTCAAGCATTTGTTGGCACTATCAGGGCATTTATTGCGCCCAGAAGAAACAGGTCCCCATTTCAGGAGGTTTCCCTGTTCATCATAAGCTGCCCATGCCAATTTATCTTGATCAACAATGATGGTTTTTTCATGGATATTGGGAACATGTCGCTCAAAAGGCGCATAATCCAATACATTGGCATGCGCCAAATCAAGAGGTACGGCGAGTTCTTTGCCCAGCCATAGGTAATTTGAGGTACGATTGATGCGTTGCACTATATCGCGTTGTTCTTCATTGGGAAACAACGAATCCCAAGTTTCTCCACGAGCCACACGAATACATCGATAACGCTCTGTATCCGCACATAGAGATTTTCCATAATACATGGGCAATGGTGCAGACGGTGTTGCGGCAACCGCGGTCAAACAAACACTCATCAAAAGCAACGTTATTGTTTTTTTCATGCTTCATCCCATATTCAAAATGGTCTGATTGGGATATCGGCATGAAAAAAAAATAGTTTAGGAATTAAATACTATAATAAAGCTCAAACTCCATCGGATGGACCATGGATTTCATTTTTTCCAAATCACCACGACACAAATCAATATGCGCTCGAATCACATCTTCATGAAACACATCGCCTTGTAATAAAAACTCATGCTGAGCCTCCAATGCATCCACCGCCTCGTCCAAAGACGCCGCCACTTTAGGCACTTCCATCAACGCTTCTGGCGCTAAAGCATATAAATTTTTATCCATGGGTAATCCTGGAGAAAGCTTGCGCTTGATTCCATCAAGGCCTGCCATCATCATGGCCGCAAATGCAAAATAAGGATTGGCACTTGGATCAGGAAATCGCACCTCAATGCGCCTTGCTTTGGGATCTTCACAAAAGGGGATACGAATGGCAGCAGAGCGATTCATCGACGAATACGCCAACAAAACCGGTGCCTCAAAGCCTGGAATCAAGCGCTTATATCCATTAATCGACGGATTTGTGAGCGCATTCA
>CAISSD010000058.1 GCA_903887975.1 uncultured Legionellaceae bacterium
AGCTCGATAAAACTATTTTTTTTTGATTCTAAATGTTCCTGTGGTGCATCTAAGATTTTTATTTGATCACCATGGTCTTTTGCCCACAAAGAAGCCTGCTCAAGGGCTTCAGGTGTTGCTGAAAACAACGTCAAGTAACAAGGGTTAATCATATCAATTAATATTTTCGCATGTTCAGTCATGATACTGATGCCGGGCTCACCCAAATTAATATCCATGTATAAAATAACGTTATCAACAGTATCAAGCGATGATTTTAATTCCTGTATCAATGCAGCAAAAGCATCCTGAGAAAATGATTTACTCTTTAGAAATCCCCCAAGATAGGCATGGTATTGATCAAGCATCAACTGTGCGTCTTTATCGTAAAAAAAGATGATGTATAACGGATCGGATGACAAACCCTGAAGATCCGTTTGACTTTCCATTGATTTTTGATGCAGCGTTTGCAAATTCTTAACAAACGATTTGGAAAAAATATTTCTGTGATGCGAGATATAAATACTTAAACTTGTTGATAAATTCATTAGGATACAACTCCAATATCAACAACCCACGATGGATGTTGATTTTTAATTGTACTATATAATTTTTAATTTATCAAATACGCTTAATAATTTACAATCCTGCTCGGAACATATTCGTCACAAAAGAACGCCAAGAGCTTTCCATCACTTGATCGCCTGATTCAGAATGATGAAACAATCCATGCCTATTATCGATTGACACCGACTTGCTTGTATTCGTCGATGCTACTGATGCCTCATCGTCATCTATTTCAAGATTGGCGGCTAAAGACGTCACAATATCCATATCCAACCCTTGTACACGCAAAAAATCCACCATTTGATCATGCCCCATTGCTTCGGCATGATTTAAAGCCGTTCGACCCGATTCATCCTCAAGATTAAGAAACTCAGGATGCTGTTGAATCAGTTTTTTAAGCAGATCCAAGCGTCCATTTTTTGCAGCAAAATGAACAACATGAGACTTGCCACTTAGAGCAACGGGTTGTATTAAATCTGGTTCACAAAGAAGAATGGGTAATAAACAAGCAATCCCTTGGCTGTCAATGCGATACTCGGGATTTTTTATAAGACAGCTTAAGATAATATCAGCAAGAACTTGATGCGTCTCTTTGGGGATAGCACAACAACGACCTTGAACCATACAATACCATGGTAAATTCTGATGTTCTAAGGGATAAGCATAATCTCGACGCACCATTTTCAATAAGGTAATACCCAGTGCGTAAACATCGGTGAATCTCGTGTATTCATAGCGATTCATACGATTTACAAATGCTAAAGCAATCTCAGGTGCTTGATAGCTGGGTGTACCCAAAATTCGGTCTGTTTCGGCATCATGTGCATAAGTTGCAAATCCAAAATCTGCTATTTTTGCCTGCATTTGTTGGTTCAAGAGTATGTTTTCTGGTTTGATGTCTCGATGCAAAATACCCTGCTCATGCAAATAATGTAATCCAGCCACCACATCTTTTGTAATGCTTAACTGTATTGATGAATCCAATACATGCTCTTGTGTGAACAAAAGTGTAAATAAATCACCTTTGTCCATCAATTCCATCACAAGGTGAAGAAGATGATTGTTCTTCATGCAGCTGTCAAATAATTTTACAATATTTATATGATTTAATGACTTTTGAATCTCAATTTCTTTTTTAATCAATTGAAATAGATCCTTGACTTTATGACTACGGTTTAAGTCTATCTCTTTTACAGCAACTGAATTCTTATTCCATACACCGGTAAATATGACACCAAAACCGCCTCGACCTAATGTGTTCTGTTTGTTAATAAGCAACATCAATATTCTAAAGTCTTTGATTAAATGAAGTTTTTATTATCCCACTTTATTATGTGATTGAATACCACTGAACAGTCGAGCATCGCGTGATTGAAACAAAAAATGCGTCTATCGTTGATTGCCTGCATTTATTGGGCGTTGTTATTTCAATTGCTTTTTCATTAAACATTAAGAACAAAAAGAAACGCCATGCTTTAGTGGCGGTAATTGCAAATACTCGGCAATACTCTGCCCAACGTCCGCAAACGTTTCTCGACGACCAATCTCACGGGGCTTCACCTTCGGGCCATAAACCAAAACTGGGATGTGTTCGCGCGAGTGATCCGATCCCGGCATGGTGGGATCACAACCATGATCCGCGGCCACAACCACCCAATCGTTGGGCTTTAATAGAGCATCCAATTCAGGCAATCGTGCATCAAAATCCATCAATGCCTTGGCATAACCCTGTACATCACGCCGATGCCCGTACGACGAATCAAAATCAACAAAATTGGTAAATACCAAACTCCCTTCAGGTGCTGATTTCATGGCATCAAGTGTTGCGTCAAACAATGCCATATTACCATGAGCATGGATGGTTTGGGTCACACCAAGATGTGCAAATATATCGGCGACTTTACCAATCGCAATCACTTCCCTGCCGGCTTGTTTCATGACATCCAGGAGCGTTGGCATGGGTGGTGGAACCGCATAATCACGACGATGCCCTGTTCGTCGATACGAACCAGGTTCGCCCACAAAAGGCCTGGCAATCACCCGACCAATACGATACGGATTTAACAATACCCTGGCTTTCTCACAAATGGCATAAAGACGCTCCAAGCCAAACGTACCTTCATGAGCTGCTACCTGAAAAACACTATCTGCCGAAGTATAAACAATGGGTTGGCCTGTTTTTTGATGCATTTCACCCAATTCATCAATAATGACTGTACCTGAAGCGTGTCGCTCACCCAAAACACCAGATAGACCACATTGTTGCATCCACGTATTCATAAACGTTTCTGGAAAACAAGGCTCGGTCTCTGGAAAGAAACCCCAGGGTTCGGTGACGGGAACGCCGGCCAATTCCCAATGTCCACTGGGTGTGTCTTTACCTTGGCTTTGCTCAACAGCATAACCAAATAAACCTCTGGGCAATGCTTCTTTTGACAGGTCTTGATGTTGAACGCCTGTGCTGGCATGGGCTGCGTGATAAAGACCTGCTCGCATCAAATTGGGAAGATGCAATGACGCACCACAAGCATCCACAATGTGGCCAAATGTATCGGCGCCAACATCCCCATAATCAATCGCATCCTCGCTCGCCCCAACACCCAAAGAGTCCATCAACAACACACACACTCGCCCCAATTGCATCATGATGATCCTCTAATTGGCTGACAATACGTTTCTTTAACACCCATAATACCGAACCATGCCAACAATAGTCCAATTGGTAAAACAATCGCTGCAACCTGATAATCATGCAAATCATAATGTATCACACCATTGAGTGCATGCTTTGATGCGCTGGCTTGTAACAACCATCCAAACAAATTTTGATACACCACATAACCACCTTGAGTTAATACCGATATGGTGCTTAATGCCATGGCCGTCATGTTTGAAAAAGAACCTTCAGCAACCAAAGCATAACTAATGATTTGTGCCGAAGTGAAAAACCCCAACATAAAAAACAACAGCATCATGGAAAAAGAGGACATTGGCGCATACAAAATCATCAATGTCAGTCCAATCGAAACCAGAACCCCAATGTTCATCGGCAACAAACGCCGTCCAATCCTGTCAGAGAACCATCCCACCATGGGTCCACCAATAATGGTTCCTAAAAACAACATGGAGTTTATTAATGCCGCACTCGATTGATCAACATGCAAACGTTCCATCAAATACAATTGCCCCATCACCGCCCCAAACACCGCAACCGACATATTCATCAAACTGGTGAATAGGGCTGCACGCAGTGTTTGGGTGTTCAAATAAGCATGTTTTAAAGAAGTCGTCCAATTCAGTGGCTTTTGGTTCAACTCAATGGATGATACTTGTTTGTCTTTAATGCCCA
>CAISSD010000059.1 GCA_903887975.1 uncultured Legionellaceae bacterium
TCCAATTGAACGGTTACCAATTTGGGTTCAACCGAAATCACCTGTCCTTTAACCAAAGCGCCTTTAGGGTATTCTTCGGTGAAACTGGTAAATTGATCGCCTTCCAATTGTTTCAAGCCCAAAGAAATACGTTCACGCTCTGCATCAATTGCCAAAATGACCGCTTCAAGCTCTTGTCCTTTTTTAAATTGTTTGACCGCTTCTTCACCGGCAACAGTCCAGGAAATATCAGACAAGTGAACCAAACCATCGATATCACCATCCAATCCAATAAACACACCAAAATCGGTAATGGAGCGAATTTTACCCTTAACTTTTTCACCTTTATGATGCAGTGAAGAGAATTTTTGCCATGGATTACCAACACATTGTTTCATGCCCAAAGAAATACGTCGACGCTCTGGATCAATTTCTAGAACCATCACTTGAGACACATCCCCCAAAGACACCACTTTACTGGGGTGAATGTTTTTGTTGGTCCAATCCATTTCAGACATATGAACCAAACCTTCAACGCCTTCTTCGATTTCAACAAAACAACCATAATCGGTGATGTTGGTCACTTTACCTTCAATTTGTTTTCCAATAGGATATCGGTCGACCAAATCAACCCAAGGATCATTACCCAATTGTTTCATGCCCAAGGACACTCGATTTCGTTCGCTGTCAAAGCTTAGGACCTTCACTTTAACATCTTGGCCCACGGTCAACAATTCACTAGGATGCTTGACACGTTTCCAAGAAATATCGGTAATGTGTAGCAAACCATCAATACCACCCAAATCAATAAACGCACCGTAGTCGGTTAGGTTTTTAACCACGCCGTCAAGAATTTGGCCGTCATGCAATGATTCAAGCAATGCTTGTCTGTCGGCACTACTTTCTTCCTCAACCACAGCTCGGCGAGAAACCACAATATTGTTACGCTTAAGATCCATTTTAATGACCTTAAACTCAAGTTCTTTGCCTTCAATATACGATGAATCACGAACAGGTCTGACATCCACCAACGAACCAGGTAAAAACGCACGGATACCACCAATTTCAACCGTAAATCCACCTTTGACTTTACCAGAAATCAACCCAATGACGGTTTCGTTGTTTTCATGTGATTTTGACAATCGTCGCCATGCTTCTTGACGCTTGGCTTTTTCTCTAGACAAAAGAGTTTCGCCACAACCATCTTCAACAGAATCCAGTGCAACCTCAACCACATCGCCAACAACAACTTCCACCGACCCATTTTTATCATGAAACTCTTCAATGGGTACAATTCCTTCAGATTTTAATCCAGCATTCAAAGTCACGTAGTCATCGTCAATATCAATGACTTTGGCAGAAATAATGGCACCGGGATAAAATTGCGCACCGATGATGCTTTGTTCGAATAACTCTTTAAAACTCTCAGACATGTTCTTTAACTCAATTAGTGAATATTGAAAGCATGAAATCAATCAGCTTCCGCCTGGTGTAACCTCAATGCCAAATCGATCCAAAATCCATGGTCGCACTTCGCCCATAACTTGTTCAATTGACAAACCGGTTGTATCTATAAAAACCGAATCATCCGCGGGTTTTAACGGCGCGTGCGATCTTGATGCATCTCGGCAATCTCGCTCGGACAATTCATTAACAACCTGCGCAAGAGTAGCATTTATGTGTTTCCTTTTCAACTGCAAATATCGTCTCATTGCTCTTTCTTCAGCACTTGCAAACAAATAAATTTTTAATTGAGCCTCCGGAAACACAACGGTACCCATATCACGACCATCAGCAACCAAGCCAGGAGCCTTGGCAAAGGCTCGTTGTCTTGCCAACAACGCTTGTCGAACCGATAAAAATTGCGCAATAACCGATGCATCTTGTCCACATTGCTCCAATCGAATCAAACGACTGATATCGTTTCCTTCAAAAACAACCAAAGTCTCATTCATGGATTGTGCTTGAAAGCTCAAGTCTAATGCTGAGCCCAGTATGGCTAAGGCCCGAACATCATCCAACGCAATATTTTTTTGCCGAGCAGCATAAGCCAAAACCCGATAAATGGCACCACTATCTAAAAAATGCCATCCCAGAAAAAGCGCCAATTGATGGCATATCGTGCCTTTGCCAGTGCCACTGGGACCATCAAATGTAATGATGGGCACATCAATCAAATCACGCATCAAAAAACTCCTGAATGTTTAAATTCAAAGTCTTTGCCGTCGTCACAAACTGTGGAAACGACGTTTTAATATAACCTGAATTTTTGATTTGAATGGGTCCTTTAGCAACACTTCCGGCAATGGCAAAGGCCATGGCAACTCGATGGCAACCATGACTATCGACAACTCCACCCGAAAATGAACCACCTTGAATACACAATCCATCATCCAATGAACGCGCCTCTATGCCCAAAGCATTTAAACCTTGTACCATCACCTCAATTCTATCACATTCTTTATAACGAAGTTCCTTGGCACCGTGTAGTAGGGTTTGCCCCTGTGCACAAGCCGCGGCAATAAAAATAATTGGAAATTCATCAATGGCAAGGGGGACCATTGATGCAGGGATCACAATCCCTTCTAAAGATGCTGATTCAACCAAAATATCCGCAACCGCCTCCTCCCCCCAAAGCCGCTTATTGGTGATGGTCAAACGCGCCCCCATTTGGGTTAAAATTTTAATCACACCAATGCGCGTTGGATTAATCCCCACATCTTTAATCAATAGTTTTGAACCAGGGATCAACGTGGCGGCCACCATAAAAAAAGCTGCAGATGATAAGTCACCTGGAACATTAATTTCTGTGGCCAAACACTGGCTTAAGCCATTAACGCTGATAAAATTATCTGCTTTATGCACTGGATACGAAAAAGCGGCGAGCATTCGCTCGGTGTGATCGCGAGTGACAAAGCGCTCTTCAATACGCGTTTCGCCATCAGCATAAAGCCCTGCCAACAACAATCCTGATTTGACTTGAGCACTGGCTTCTGGCATTTCATAATCAATACCCACCAATGACTGCCCACCACGAATATGCAGTGGTGCACACCCCCCAACATGGGTTATGTTGGCACCCATTTGCACCAAAGGTCGGGACAAACGCTCCATGGGTCTTTTTTTAAGACTTTCATCACCGGTTAATTGTGAATCAAATGCTTGTGCGGCAAGTAACCCGGTTAATAAACGTAATGTTGTTCCTGAATTACCACAATCAATTGGTGTTTTGGGTCTGGATAAACCGTATTTGCCAACGCCTTGAATCATCATGACATCGGATTCAAGCTCAATTTGAACCCCCATGGATTTAAAGGCATTCACACTCGCCAAACAATCATCACTGTTTAAAAATCCCTTAATTTTGCTGAGTCCCATGGCAATAGATGCCAAAAAAATAGCGCGATGCGTGATGGATTTGTCACCAGGAACCGTTAATTCACCCTGAATGGGACAACCAGGCTGACTCAATAAATAATAAGAACCCATCAACCAAAATCCCTGGCAAAATTTTGCATGAAGGCAATTAATGCATCAATTCCTTCCATAGGCATGGCGTTGTAAAGACTAGCACGTAATCCACCAATGGTCTTGTGACCTTTTAAAGAGCACAATTGCGCCTGCTCAGCTTTTTCAAGAAAAGTACCTTCCAACTGAGCCGATGACAATGTAAAACAAACATTCATGAGTGATCGATAAGGATTTTTTATGGAAGCATGATAAAAAGATGATGCATCAATGTAATCATAAAGTTTACTGGCTTTGTTTTGATTGATGGCATAACGTGCACCAATACCACCTTCTTGCTTTAACCACTGAAACATTTTGGCTGCCAAATAACAATTAAATTGAGGTGGTGTGGCATAAAGAGAATGATGCGTGGCATGAGTTTTATAATCAAGCATGGTTGGCACAACCGCATCTTGAACCACAGACAATAAATCATCTCGAACAATCACAATGGTCAAACCTGCTGGTGCAATATTTTTTTGAGCCCCAGCAAAAATCAAACCATAATCTTCAATATTAATCGGCTCACTCAATAAACACGAGGTCATATCGGCTATCAATGGTACTTGACCAACACTTGGAACATAAGGATAACGAATACCTTGAATGGTTTCATTGGGCGTGTAATAGACATACGCCGTATCTCTTTGAATCACCCATGATTCATCATCAGGTACCGATAAAAATTGTCCTTGTTGCTGACTTGTTGCCAAACAATAAGAAGATTTTAACCGCGACGCTTCTTCAAAAGCCTGCAATGACCACGTTCCAGAAATCAAATAAGCCGCTTTTTGATGTTGATGCACCAAATTCATGGGGATCATGGCAAATTGAGTGCGCGCAGCCCCGCCTAAAAACAGCACATGATAGTGCATGGGTATGGATAAAAGTTCCCTTAAATCCGCTTCTGCTTGGGCAATCAATGTTCCAAATTCGCGTGTTCTATGGCCAATTTCAAAAACCGCCATGCCATGATTTTGCCAATTCAGCAATTCTTCTTGTGCTTCACGCAAAATAACTTCCGGCAACATGGCCGGACCCGCACCAAAATTATAAACCCTATGATTCATCTTGAATGTCTTCAATTCGTTGCATACCGACGACTTTCTCACCGTCCCCCAAATGCATCAAACGCACACCTTGTGTGTTGCGGCCAATGACGGATGTTTCATTCACTTTAAAGCGCACCAAAGTGCCTTTATCCGTGATGAGCATGGCCTCATCCGCATCATTCACCTGCACCGCTTTAACCA
>CAISSD010000060.1 GCA_903887975.1 uncultured Legionellaceae bacterium
AAATGTTAAAAAAAAGTCTTTATTTGGTTTTATTATTTCCAATAATCGGTTTTGCAAGGCCTTGTCAATCGCCCTGGGAAAATGTACCAGGTCCCATGGCAAAAGTAGTAACTTGTCGTTTATCAGTGCCACATGGCTGGATGATTTATCATATGACCACAGAAGAAATGGAAATTCCCACCAGCATTTTTTATCCTGATGAACAACATGAATGGGTTCTTTGAGGCGTGGGACTAAAGACCGAAGGTTTCCCCGCTACCTGAAGTAAAGTGCCGATTGCATATTTGACAGTTAGAATGCCAATACAGACCATTATAGGAATTTTTAGAAATGGATAACAACAAAAAAATTAAACTCGATGATTCAACGGTATCTCATTGTCACGCGCAGGGCGAACGGTTCTGCGAAAATGGCTAAAGTAGGGGATAATATTGATGACATCCATTTTTTTGACCATCAATCATTAATTAATCGACTGTAACAATCCATCCACAAACGTCAAACTAATGCTTGGTTGATAGGTTATATCATAGGTCCAAAGCTCTGGTTTGGTTTGACTGGGAATGGGGACCAGCACAAAAGTTTCATTCGCAAAATTCGGGTAGCCACAGGATGCATATACGCTATCAATATCTTCCCCAACATGGATTGGTTGGCCATTACAAAGACTTGTGGAATTGACAGCTCTGCCATTGAGGCTAAAATCGTGAACTTTTCCGTTCATTATATTGATTTGTAACGATATGCCTTGAGAGCCACTGGGTAGTGACCACGTATTGTAAATGGTGGTCCAACCAATAAAGGTACCACCTTGATTTAACGTGTTATAAATGAGTTGTGTTACTGGAACTTTTTGTTGAACCTGAACGTTTTTCGATTGTACGGCCGTCGGTGCACCACATGCTTGCGTGACTTCTTGGCGAGACATCCCTAATTTAATATAGGCATGATTTTGTGGACAATAAATACTTTGCGTGTCGCAAAAGCTTGGTGTACACAAAAAACTGATGAACAAAGCCAATAAATAATGTTGTCCTTGCATGATAAACCTGATTAAGGTTGGCCTATGTCTTAAAGTATAGTCTTTATTGGTGTTTTATCAAATCATGGTGATGGTGTGGGTCACCCATATTTCTAAACTTTTGACAAACAAAATCAATGCAAAAGGGACGAAATCAAAACCATTGAAGGTCGGGATGATTTTATATCCCAAACGCAACAATGGATTGGTGATGGCGCGTACAACATCCATAAATGGATTTTGAACGCGCCAATCGAACCAATTGATGACAACGCGTATGAGCAATGCATAAAATAAAAGATCACACGGTTGTATGATGAGATCAGCCAAAACATAAATCAGTAAAACAGTGATTGGAAGCAATAACTGGAACAATAAAAATCCCAAAAAAATAAACTTTAAACATTCAACAACCAATAAAACCAGCAAACAGGCCCAATCAATGTGTCTGCTTTTTATTCGGAAATAAGACAACAATGTTGAAATCGGCGCTATAAAAGGGTTGGTGATGCTTTGAATCATTTGGCTCATGGGATGAAGGCTACTGATATGCGTGGCTCTTAAGGCCAAACGAATCCATAGGGCAAAAATAACCACATTAAATAATGTGGTTGCTAGAAAGTAAATCATGCTGATTAAACCATTCATAATAATGAGCGCGCTCCAAAAATACCTTCTCCAATACGAACCATGGTGCTGCCTGCATCGATGGCCGTGATAAAATCATGACTCATCCCCATAGAAAGTGTTGTAAGGTTTATATTGTGGGTTTGATTTATTGTCTTTAATAAATCATGCAGGCTTATATAAAGATTGTAAAGCGTCGTTTGATCATCATGAGGTTCTGGGATGGTCATGAGTCCTTGAAGCGCCAATTGAGGCAATGACAAAAGATAGGGCACCAATTGTATTGCATCCTTTGGTGAAAGGCCTGATTTGTTGTTTGAGGCTTCTAAATTTACTTGGATGCATATTTTTAGTGGTGGTAGATTTTGAGGTCTGGCGTCATTTAATTTTTTCGCAATTTCCGCCCGGGTAATACTTTGTGCCCATGAGAAGTGGGTTGCAATGATTTTTGTTTTGTTGCTTTGAATAGGGCCAATAAAATGCCATATCAACCTCAAATCGGCCAATGCTTTGATTTTTAACAAAGCCTCCTGAACATAATTTTCTGCAAAATCCATTAATCCTGTTTGGTGTGCTTCAATAATGGCCTCTTTGCTTTGCCCTTTACTTACAGCAACCAGCGTAACGGAGGAATCCATGCGATTTTTTAATTGCGCAATCCTTTGGGCAATATTCATCCAACGATTGCCTCAAAAATCCCATAAACCAAAGCGGAAATGGCAATCAGACCCAATCCCATAACAAACACAAAGTGAAATCCATGATGATATTTTTTTAACGAAGGAATTTTAGCAATCGCATACATGGGCATCATGAATAAAATAAAAGCAATGGTTGGTCCAACCAAACGTTCAATCATGCCCAATACATTGGGGTTAAGCGTTGCAATCATCCAACATGTGAGCAGTATGAATAATTCAATGAATAGATTCATGAAACTTGGCTTAAGATTTTTCTTTTGTGACGTCATAAAACGAGAAATCAATCCATACATGCCTTCTTTGGCGCCTAAATAATGCCCTAAAAAGGATTTCGAAATGGCGATGAACGCCACAAGTGGTGCAACAAAACCCATCACGGGGGTATTCAAC
>CAISSD010000061.1 GCA_903887975.1 uncultured Legionellaceae bacterium
AAAACAGGTGAAAAAATCAAAGCCCAAGTTGAACAATTGTATGATCATTATCAAGACATTCGAACATTATCCAAACATTTGGATGAGATGTGTGATTATGTTAAAAAACATCCCACACGTGTTGACATGGATTTTAAAAAATTAATGGTGATGACAAAAATGCAAAAGATTTTAATGAATCATGACATGCATCCCCAAAATCGATTGCATGCGGTTTCTCAATTGGGCTTTGCGGAATCAAAAACCTTAAGTCAAAATACAGACAGTTTATTTTATAAAATGGTACAATGGTTGTTAAATTTCTTGTTTGGTTGGTTGACCCAAGAAAAAAAATTATTAAACCAATTGAACCATAAGTTTTCTTTATTTGCCCCCGGTAAAGATGCAAGAAATAGGGATGATGGCGATGACAACAGCGAAGAATTTGTATTATTTGCAGCACATGGCAATCACCCCCTGGGTGTTGCGTGAACGATCGCGTATCGTAAAATTCATGATTGTTGCGAGTCTTCAAACCACAGACGAGCACTTATTGCTGAGCAACATGATGAACGCTTTGGACTTGATTGATAAAGTTTTGTTTTGCCATCCCAATGAATTTCATGAAAAATTAAAACGCATCAAACCACAAGCATTATTAATACTGGGTTTTGATGTGGCAGAAGGTTTAGGGCACGACAGTTTGGATTTTCCTACCACCGTTTCATACCACCCACATGATTTACTAAAAAATCCAAAGCTAAAAAAAATGGCATATTATGATTGGTTGCAGCTTAGCTCCCGTGGACAAACCTCGGAAAGTTGATCATGGGCAGTTTGGTTATTCTTTACTGGAAATGCTGGTCTGTTTGGTCTTGGTGGTATGCATGGGCTGTTCCTTTTTGCCGTTTAATGCGTTGATGCAAGAACGACAAAAAAAACTTTTAGCACAAGAGATAACTGAAGCTTTGCGTTTTGCACGGATGGAAGCTCAAATGACGGGTAAAGTTTTGCAGTTAACGCCTTTAAGGGGTGAAGAGAACTGGGCTAGGGGATTGTTGTTGGTCGAAAAAACGCATGATGGACACGAGGGTACATTGCATCATCAATGGCATTGGTCTTATCCCAATCTTGTGATGATCTGGCATGGTTTTTTATCCAATCATTATGTACAATTTGAGCCGAATTTAGCAGACAATGCCAGTAATGGTTATTTTTTAATTAATGACACATCATTAAAATCATTAACATTGGTGGTGACGCGTTTGGGGGTTGTGAGATGACGAAAAAAGCGGTGGTTTTGTTCTCTGGAGGGTTGGATTCGACCACGTGTTTGGCATTGGCGAAATCGCTTGGTTATGAAGTTTTTGCCATTAGTTTTCGTTATGGCCAACGGCATATTGTTGAACTCACTGCTGCACAAAAGATTGCGGCGCATTTTAATACAGCGCACACCATCATTGATTTACCAGTAGGGCAATTGGGTGGCTCAGCACTCACCGAACATGATGTGATGATCCCAGATTATCAAGGTGATGGTCATATTCCTGTAACCTATGTTCCTGCACGAAATACCATTTTTTTATCGTTTGCACTGGCCTGGGCCGAGGTCGTGGGTGCACATGACATTTTTATTGGCGTCAGCTCGGTGGATTATTCGGGTTATCCTGATTGTCGTCCTGAATTTATTGACGCATTTCAAAAAGTTGCCAATTTGGCGACCAAGGTGGGTGTTGAAACCAGTCCATTTCGCATTCAAACACCGTTGATGCATTTGACTAAAGCCCAAACCATCCAATTGGGATTATCTTTGGGTGTTGATTATCAAATGACGTTATCGTGTTATCAAGCCAATGAGCTTGGCGCTGCATGTGGTCGATGTGATAGCTGCGCTTATCGAAAAAAAGGATTTATCGATGCGGGTGTTGTTGATCCAACACAATATGCATCATGAGTTTTGATTGGCAACCCTGGTTGACCCACACAAAGTCTTTGACTGAAAAACTAGAAGCATTAACAGATGCGGTAGAATTACAGGTTTTGTATCATCAGTTTGACCCAGCATCACAAATCTTACATCGAGAAATTTTGATGAAAGCTCAAAATATTCCATGCTGGTATGCAAAAACCTTAATTCCTGAACAAACATTGCATGCGGATGTGGCTTTGTTTGAAGGTTTAAAAACCACACCACTTGGCGTATTGATCTATCCCCGCGTGGATGTTGTTCGGATTAAATTACATGCTCAAAAAATAACACCTGAGTCGAGCGAGTGGTCTTGGTTAAATCCATTATGGATCCATGGTGCATCGATGCTTTGGATGCGAACATCTGAATTTCGTTTACAAGAGCAGTATCCATTTTATCTTT
>CAISSD010000062.1 GCA_903887975.1 uncultured Legionellaceae bacterium
CCAGTCATCAAAAGCGTCGTTTTGGTCGTGGACGTTATTTAATTCGTCGATATTTGTCACAATTTTTACCCCAAGGGGTTTTTGATGCCTACCGAAAAGATGAGGGTTTGGGCATCGTTCCGGCAACTTTTGATTTATTTCAACAACAGTTTGAACAAAATCGATATCAAGAAGCGTTTAAAAATTTACCTTATCAACATCTAATTCAACATCCACATCCGGCGATGTTCATCAGAAATCATATTAAAGGGTATATGTTGGGACGCGTCATAACCTCACATGGCATTGATTAATTTCTTGTTTGAAGCCATCCGGTAAATGAGCCCAATCCATCACATCAACAAAAATCGGTAATTCACTTTCACTAAAAGCTTGTTTTAATTGAGACAATTGACCACATGCTTTGGTTAAGTCCTGGGGATTTCGAATCACCAAATCCAAATCGCTGGCTTCATGATTATCACCTTTCAGCCGACTGCCATAAGCCCAAATTTCATGATGGGGCACATGTTTTACTAAAATATCTTTGATTAATTGCAAGTCTTTGTTGTTTAAATGAAGTTTAACCATGATTCAAACGTTCAACCAACTGTTTCGCATCCACAATAAATTGCGGCAATAAATTTAATGTTTCTTGAGCAAACCCAACACCATAATCATGTGCCGTATTATTTCGATTATCTCGATATAAAAACCAACGTTGTACCGCTTCGGTGGTGAGCAAACCATGCTTGGCCGCATGACGAAAGATATCTTTAAAAACCAATTGCTCTACTTCCTTTGGATTGGCAAAATAGGGTTTTAATGCTTTTTTTAATAATTGACCAGAAAGCTCTAAGGTTAACTCATAACCTTTCACCACGGCATTACGAAAAATTTCGTATTCAAAATCATCCACACTGTGTTGATTCAACATCATCAGTGACTTATCTAAAGTTTCAATGCAACGTGTTAAGTGTTCAGTATTTAATTTCATTCATGATTACCTACAATACGATAAATCATCATATCACGAGCTTAATACCCAGTATATCGTGTAGAACCCGTGGTTTTATCATCGGTGGTTAAATAATGTTGTGGTCCCCAATAATAAGGCACATACGTATTGTACTCATTGAAATTTTGATACCCCACATAACCCACCCTATAATTGGTGGTTCCAGGATAATTGGGCGCTTCATGATAACTGCAACCTTCCATCAACAACACCCCCAACAGCGCAATCCCTGACTTTGTGTTCATGATCATCACACATTTAAGAAGTGTATTTTAAATATAGACGCTGGGCGTGGAAAATCAAATCTGTTAAAATCAACAAAATTTTAAAAAAGAGACCCGGCATTGACTGATCTATCCAAAATCCGAAATTTCTCCATCATCGCACACATTGATCATGGCAAATCAACCTTGGCTGATCGATTCATTCAGCGTTGCGGTGGACTTTCTGCGCGCGAAATGGAAGCTCAAGTCCTGGATTCTATGGACATCGAACGCGAACGCGGTATCACCATCAAAGCCCAAAGCGTGTCCCTTCACTACACCGCGCGCGATGGACAAATCTATTTATTAAATTTTATTGATACCCCTGGTCATGTGGATTTTAGTTACGAGGTATCACGATCACTTGCAGCTTGTGAAGGTGCTTTGTTGGTGGTGGATGCTGCCCAAGGTGTCGAAGCCCAAACTGTTGCGGTGTGTTATATGGCCATTGAAGAAG
>CAISSD010000063.1 GCA_903887975.1 uncultured Legionellaceae bacterium
CGACCAATGACTGCACTTTCTGATTTAATTAACGCTTATTTCGAAGCAATCAACACCATCGATGTGCTCCATCCACCGCATGAGCTAACGCATGCCATCGATGAAATCATCATGAGCCTCGACAACGGAAGCATTCGAGTTGCAGAATGCATCAATGGTCAATGGATGGTACATCAGTGGATCAAAAAAGCCATTTTAATGAACTTTAAATTACAACAGAATAAGCTCATCGACACGGGATTTTGTCAATTTTATGACAAAATCCCGCTTAAATTTCAAAATCTTCAACCCCAAGAATGGTCCAAATTGGGTGTTCGGGTGGTCCCACAAGCAACCGCACGACAAGGTGCCTTCATTGGCAAAAACTGTATTTTAATGCCATCGTACATCAACATTGGGGCCTACATCGATGAAGGAACCTTGGTCGACACCTGGGCAACAGTCGGTTCATGCGCCCAAATTGGCAAAAAAGTTCATTTGTCTGGTGGTGTTGGTATCGGCGGGGTCTTAGAACCACTGCAAGCCAACCCCACCATCATTGAAGATCATTGCTTTATTGGGGCACGCTCTGAGGTGGTTGAAGGGGTGATTGTTGAACATCATTCGGTGTTGTCCATGGGTGTGTTTTTAAGCGCCACCACCAAAATATACAATCGGCTCACCGGTGAGATAACCACCGGTCGTGTTCCCGCTGGTTCTGTGGTGGTCCCGGGTAGTTTACCCAGTCAAGATGGCAGTCATAGTCTCTATTGCGCGGTGATTGTCAAACAGGTCGATGAAAAAACCCGTGAAAAAACCAGCATCAATGACTTGCTTCGAGACACGGATCATGATTAATTTACATGAACTTTTAGAACAATTGATGATGGTGAAGTCCATAACGCCACGGGATCATGGTTGCCAGAATACACTCATCCATGCACTAGAAACCCTAGGCTTTACCTGTCAACGCTTTGATAACCCACCCGTATCAAATTTTTTTGCACGCTTGGGGCGTGAAGCGCCATTACTGGTTTTTGCAGGCCATACCGATGTGGTGCCCGCAGGTGATGAAAGTCTCTGGCATAGCGAACCTTTTTCTTTACATCAAGACCAAGGATATTACTATGGGCGTGGTATCGCCGACATGAAAGGGGCTTTGGCCTGCATGGTGATTGCCGTTCAACAATTTTTAACCACAACACCTGCGTTTCACGGCAGTATTGGTTTTCTCATCACCAGTGGCGAGGAAGGTGATGATTTTCACTTAGGCACGCCTTGGATCTTAGAACAACTCGTGCAACAAAACATTCGAGCCGATTATTGCATTGTGGGCGAGCCTTCAAGCCAAAAACAAATCGGTGACATGATTAAAATTGGTCGACGGGGTTCGCTCTCAGCAAAGCTCACCGTACACGGTCTTCAAGGCCATGTTGCCTATCCGCATTTGGCCAATAATCCCATTCATGCCTTTGCAGGGGCTTTAAAAGAGCTCACCAGCATCACATGGGACAACGGTAACGATTATTTTGCACCCACATCATTACAAATCACCGCCATTCAAAGCGGAGGAAGCACCGGCAATGTGATTCCAGGAACCTTAACCTGTGCGTTCAATCTGCGATACAGTACCGAAAACACAGCCACCGCACTTCAAGAACAAATTGAATCACTTTTTAAACGCCATCAACTCCAATTTGATGTGGAATGGCGCCAAAATGGCGCGCCCTTTCTAACCCCCCAAGGCAAACTTGTTTCCACCTGTATCGATGTTAGTCAAGACATCACGGGGATAACGCCTGAGCTGTCGACCAGTGGTGGAACATCCGACGCACGATTTATTGCGCCACTTGGGATTGATGTCATTGAGCTTGGTCTTTTGAATGCGAGCATTCATCAAATCAATGAATGCTCTAAAATAACTGATTTAACAATGCTAACGACACTTTATCATCAATTGTGTTTGAGATTGTTATTGAACGTTTAATATCACTCATGATGCAGCTCGCTTGGGATACATGTTCAATGCAACAACATGATTGCATTCAAGGTAAAATCACCATAACGATAATGAACTGTGCCAACGGGGTGTAACCATGCCTTTAAAGACTCGGGAAATGGTACATAATCAATACTGCTGGTGACGAGGTAATGGCGCTTGCCATCCTTCAACCATGTTCGCAAAACAGACTCATCCAGCGTTGCCCGAACATGACCTTTTGCATAAAATTGCGCCGAATACTCGACTTGGGGTGCCCAATAAAGTAAATCATCTTTGGGATTGGGGTGCTGTTTTAAAAAAAGCGCCACTACTCTGTCTTGCGATTTGGACGCAACATCAGGGTAAAACACAAATAAAGCTGTTGCCAATAAAAAAATCACCCCGGATACGGAAGCCAATAAAGCCAATTTCAATTCTTGATGTTGATTGCCTTTTAATCGCGCGACAAACTCAGAAAACCACAAGGCCATAAACGGCAAACAAGGAAATACATAAGGATAAATAATATTGCGCGCAAATGTGAAAAAAACCAAAGGCATGATGCCACAAAGCACCAAATAACGCCGCCATAAATCATGCTCGTTGGTAGGTGTTTGTTTGTCAAAACCAAACCACCACACCACCATCACCAACGACCATGGCATAAACCCCAAAAACGCATACAACCAAATCATCCCCAGCGGTGCTTGATGTGCAAAACCATACAAATCACCCGTCCAACCTGGTGTTAAAAATCGCTGTATGTGCTCACCCACAATAAAATAATTTAAAAATCCTGGCGTGGCATGTTCGGCCAAAATATACCAAGGTAGTGCAATGGCGAGCATCAATAATAGCCCAACAACAATAGGCAATCGCCTCCAGCATGCTTGCCAATAACCATGCCACAAAATCCAAACAAAAAGTGGCATACCCACCAAAAGCCCCGCAAGAGGCCCTTTGGCCAATAATCCCAATCCTAAACCTATAAAAAACCAATACCCCCAAATTTTTTCCTCCATCACCACCGCACGCCAAAAAGCAATAAGACTTAACGTGGTGCAAAACAACAACGCGGGATCAGTCATCACAGCGCCTGCATCCAGGAAAAAATAAAAACATCCCGACAACACCAAACGCGTTGTCCAAGCATGTGCATGACCACGATATTTTTTGGCCAATGCGGCCACCATCCACACCATCACAATGGACAACAACAATGCCGGCAAACGTGCACTCCATGCAGCCACACCAAAGCATTGCATACTCAATGCCGATAACCACGTCGACAATGGTGGCTTCGCCCAAAAAGGTTCGCCATAATGATGCATGGGGGTTACCCAATTGCCAGTTTCTTGCATGATTCTGGCAATCTCGGCATATCGGGCTTCGGTCGAATCATTCAATGGGATCCAAATCATTGCAATAAAACGTGCAACAATCAAAAACAGCAACACACTTATGGATGTTTTGTGGCGCTTAAAATCAATCATGATGTCCATCCGTTAAAAAAGTAAATCCCAACTCCGTCATATCCTCTAAAAACGCATCACTGGCAAAATAATCAAATTCATACGGTCTTGATGCACGAATATCATCCGTTTCATCGTTTGAAGCATAACCAGGATGACACATGATTAAACCCCCATCACGACTTTGCATTAAAAATTGTCTGAATCGTTGTCGGTAAGCAAGGTTTTGACCAAAATCATAAATACCTGAAAAACTGGTATTGCATGGAATAAGCGTTTGACGCAATTGTCGATGAAACGCCATACCTCCCAAAGCTGCAATCAATGGTCGTTTTGGAAAACCCGTGCTTTGAAATAGTTCTAGAAGATTTTCTGTGGTTCGTCGTATAAAACCATTCAAATGTTTTTGGCGATACACGTGTAACAACACGTCACGAATTTGGGGTAATTGGTGCACGTGTTGATGCCCATCGATAAAATCGGGCAAACGTCCCATGCCCAAGACAAAAGCATCCAATTGCGCCAATAATTCATCATGGATCGATGTGGCTTTTAAGCCCCTCAGGTGCGTTTTTCCAATCAACCAAGACAGTTTTGGCATACGAGCACCGTAATGCTCGCGCCATGCGTGACTTAAAGCATCCCCCCAAGTCAAATTTAAATGAAGCCCCACCAAACAAGGCTTTTGTATGGCTTTTAATGAATCAGCATGCATGAGCCAATCGGGACTATTGGTCAAACAAGAAACCGCATTCATACGCCCAAGCGCCACCAAAGCCAAAATACCCTGACTGATTTCAAGATTTTGAGCATAATCATCCGCACAAATTAAGATTTTTTTATTCACAATGAACCATAAATTGTCGCGCAACAATATATCGATTGGCAAAAAAACCACCAACACTATAACAAAACATCCCAAAACCCACCACCATCCACTCGGTGTAGGAAAAATGCTCAACCAAAACGTATTCGATGGCTTCCACAACACACAAATTAAACGTATTAACGGCCAAAAACAACGGTAAGAAATTCCAAATATTACCCTGAACACGAAAGGTATAGCGTAAATTCATAAAAAAACTACACATAATACCAACAACGTACCCCAGAAAAGTGTACCACATGTACCCTAAACCCAGGCTTGCTGCCAAAAACATCACCGTTAAACTCAACGCAGTGTTCATGAGCCCTACCATACCATACATCACAAAGGATCGAATGGTATCGTGTTTGAACAGTCTAAATAAATTCATAACGACTCATGAGTAATGTCGTGCTTGATGTAATACAAGGGTCTATTTTTGGTTTCAATCAAAATACGGCTGATGTATTCAGAAATAATGGCCAAAAACAAAAACAACACCGAA
Organism: uncultured Legionellaceae bacterium; assembly: GCA_903887975.1. Taxonomy (GTDB): domain Bacteria; phylum Pseudomonadota; class Gammaproteobacteria; order Legionellales; family Legionellaceae; genus CAISSD01. The sequence continues at coordinate 4,803 of CAISSD010000063.1, forward strand.
AAAAGACCTGCAATCAAAAAGATAATCGAGGCCATGCCATCGGCCAATTGTTGGTGGGTGAATAATTTTTGGATCAAAATAAAACCCGCATACATCATCATGATGATGCTTATCATCACCGAAAACAAAGACATCGTCCGAAGCGGCCTAGATGAAAAACCAATGATCGAATCCAACGCCAAATTAATTAATTTTCGTAAATTATATTTACTATGACCGGCAATTCGTGGTGGACAATGATAGGGAATACTGGCCTTTTTAAAGCCCACATAAGCAAACATCATCAATAAATGTCGATTACTCTCTTTCATTTGTGTCAGTGAATCCACCACACGTCGGCTTAACAAACGAAAATTTCCTGTATCACTTTCCACATCAAATCCAGTCATCTTGCGTGAAAATCGGTAAAATAAATGCGCGGTGGTTTTTTTAAACCAAGATTCTTGCTCTCGATTGATTCTGGAGGCACAGACCACATCAAAACCTTCCAGTGCTTTATCCACCATCTGTGGGATGAGCTCGGGTGGATGTTGAAGATCCGCATCCATCAACACCACAAAATCACCTTTGGCATGATCAAGTCCGGCCGTTGAGGCAATTTCATGGCCATAATTTCTGGAAAAAGAAATCAAACGCAAATTTGAATGACTTTTAATGAAGGGCAAACACCGCTCTATCGTGTGATCGGTGGAACCATCATCAATTAAAATCAATTCATAATCGCTAAAATGCTCATCCAAAACGGCAAGCGTTTGTTCTAAATAAGCCCCAATCACGGGTTCTTCGTTATAAATTGGTGCGATGACCGAAATTTTTTTCAATAATTTTTTGTGGCGCATGCGGTATCCCCTTGCTCACCCAGGCAAATAGCCATCATCATCAAGAAAAAATATCCTGTGCCAGAATAAAGCAACAATGAATCCGTCGCACTTGCCAACAAAAACGGCAACAAAACAGCAAAAGCCAAAGGCCTTATGGTTGGTAAGCGCCAAATGGCCATCACCAGATTAAGAAAAAATCCTGCCAATACCATTAAACCCAGTACGCCCCATTCTGATGCCACCAACCAATATTGACTGTGGGGCTCTAAAAGCTCGGTCCCCCATGCAGGCACAGGATTTTCCACTCGATAAATTGCACGAAAAGCACCGGAGCCATTACCAAGCCACGGATGCCTGAAAAACAAATCACGTGCATAATGATGAAATTGAACCCGGTAACCAATGGGTGTGTTCTTATCATTTTGGTAGGAAGCAACGTTTTGCTGCAATTGACCCATGCGCTCTTGCATCACAGGACTTTGATGATAACAAAAACTTAAAACCCCTAAAAACATAATATTTGCCAACAAAGCCTTTTTTCCTGAGAAACAATGGGTTAGCAACATCATCATCAACACACAATACACCACATAACCCGTGCGTCCTGAATTGATGAACAACAACTGATAACTAAACAACAACCACAGCAAAACATAAAGCAAACCAAGTTTAAAATTGATCTGTTTAAATGCAGTATCCGCAAAAAATGCAGCAACAAACGCCGCTGTTGCCATCATGTAACTGGTCATGATGTGATTTCTAAAAATAAATACTTGCGTGTGTCCATGATAATTGGACCAACCATAATCCTTGGCGATGGAAACAGCGCACGTGATAAGCATTGCGGCCAAAAAAGCATTCAAAGCCGCCTTGCGAACGCGCACCTTGCGGAAACCTGCCACCAGCACCGGAAGATACAGTAATTTGCTGTATTTGCTAACTTCAATCCATTGTTCTTTATAACTTGCAGGACTCCAAACACAAGCCAAACAGGACAACAAAAACACCGCTATGGCGGCTTGACACCAAGCGTTAGAACATAAGCGCACCACCTGTTGACGCTCATTTTTTTCAATCAAAACAGAAAGCAACACCAACACCATCACAATACTTTTTCCTGAGGTGCTTAAGGGAATTAAAAACAAACCAAGCACCAACAAAAAAGCAGTTGGCTCACGCAGCAAACGCGCGATCCAATCCGACCATAACATTTGAATTGAGGCCATCATGATGATTGTTCATCCAAAAATGGTGCTTCATCAGGATACAATTGCTTGATTCCTCGATAAAAAGTACCTTCTGCGTTAAAAAAAGCAAATAAAAACCCAGGGCGCCCATCTAAAAATCCACCCTGTAAGACATAACAACGAAAAAACATCCAATACATGCCCAATAAAACGCGCATCAAACCACCAAGACGACCATTCGCCAAGCGAGTTTTTGCGCTGTAAGAGGAGTATTTATTTAATTTATAAAGCATATGGCTCACATCTCGAAAGGAGTGGTGCGTGATGGCCTTTGAAATCTTCAAAATTTTGGCATCTTGAGGCAGAAGTACTTTTTCATGAACCACATCATTACTATATGCAGCGCCAAGCCTCTTGAACAATCGCACATGGCGTTTGGGGCTGGCTGAAAAACGCAATGGTTTGCCATAAAAATGCATTTGTATGGGAATACGATACGCCGAAGCTTGATTGGACATCATGGCGTGTTGCAGTTCTTTTTTCAAAACCGCATCTACAGATTCATCTGCATCCAAATTCAAAACCCAGTCACCCGTTGCAAGCGCCAATGCACGCTGTTTTTGCACCCCATAACCTTGCCAGTCGGTGGTGTATATCTTGTTCGTATAACGTTTGGCGATGTCCAATGTTGCGTCACTACTGCCAGAATCCACCACAATAATTTCTTGCGCCCAATCAACCGATGCAAGACATCGATCAATATTGTGTGCTTCATTTTTTGTAATGACAATGACACTGAGCATAAAAAAAATTCAATCATACCATGTTTGGATTTTACCTACATTGGACGAGAAATTCCAGTGGCACCAATGAATATTATCTATTCAAAAGTAAAATCCAAACTTGAAAATAACGTCTTCACTTGAGAGGCCATAATTTCATGCAAATGTGAGGCAGGATGCACGGGATCAAAAAACAAGAACCCCTGACAAGCATCGGAAGATGGCGCATCCATCATGGCCTCATAACAGGTGCCTGAAACATCACGAAAGCCAAATTGCTCGGGTGTTTCATAAATTTGGCTCATGGTGTGTCGCACATCAAAGAAAATCCAATCCACGTTGGGGTACACATTTTTCATCTCTTGAACCAAATCCATCAATTTTTGGTTGTGTGCATCTGATAATCGGGTTAAAACTTCCGTCATGTCAAAATCTTGAGCCGTTGGAATGCGACCCAAATCAGGTAGATTCACCACCAAAATGTGTTGCGCACCTTGAGCGGCTAAATGTTTTAAACCATGCTCAATGCCTTTAATCACGTTTGAAACAGCTGCATCTTCGTCATCTGGTAATGCCAAATAGTTATTAGCCCCAATCCAAACCACAAAAAGGCTATTTGAATCGGCTTTATCTTGATGCGCCAGTAAGTAGCCATCAACTTCTCGCTTCAACGAAAACATTTCGTTTTCATCATCATCCGCTTCTTCAGACACACCAGCACCGCCAAAAGCGTAATCAAGTAGATGATCAGAAATTACATCATTTGGAAAACACATTTTCGTCAATAGCTCTACCCAAACTGGACCATTGGTAAAACGACCTTGATAATAAGGTGGCGACAAAGGCAATTGTTGCTTCATGTATTCGTATAAATTACCGTTGTCCGACAAACTATCACCAAAAACAACGATTTTATTGATGGAAGATGCTGATGCAAACATGGAGCAAAATAACAAAATACTCAAATCAAATGTTTTCATTACACGACTCATACGA
>CAISSD010000064.1 GCA_903887975.1 uncultured Legionellaceae bacterium
CGATAAAATCCTTAATGGATGCGTCATCGCAAAAAGGTAGTGATGATTGTTGACATCTTAGCAAAAGCGACTCGGGCGTGTCGTTGAATGCGGCATTTTTAATCTCTGAAAACCAGACTTTGGGTTTTGATAAGACGTCTTGAAGAGGGTGTGCGGTTGGGTTTTTAAGTGCTTTTATTAATCGGGGTGTCAAGCCTTCTAAATAAAAATCAGCGTGTGGTGCAATCAATGGGCGTAATACGTCGACGAGTCTTTTGATTTCAGAAGGATTCATTTCTTCCGTGGCTTTACTGAGCATGGATTTGAAATGGTCCACTATTTTTTTCATAAAAATAGGGTGCTTCAGAAGCACGGGCGACAAAAACAATAATTGTTCTTCATCACCGCGTAAAGCTTCAAAGACCATTTTCGGATGATGATAAATGCTTGCCGTGAATTGCTTTAATGATTCTTGATTGAATGAATTTTTTGCCAAATGATGAAGATAATGATGAAGCTCCATGAGTTGTTTTGCTTTTTGGGGATTGTGACACTGGTTTAAAAGCCCTGGTGCTTTCAGGAGTTCTGACAAGGTTACAAAATAGCCCTCTTGATTTAATCGTTGTCTGATGGTGTCCTGTAAGAGTATCGCGATTTCAGATTTTGATTTTAAGAACATTGCGTCATCACCACCATCATCTTGGCATTCCCCAAAGAGTGCCGTGAGCTCGATGCTCCATTGCTTGTCTTTAAAAAATGCTTGAAGCTCGCTGTAATATTCAAGGGGAAACGGAACGCCAGCATTTTGGTGGATATGGATGTTTTTTTGACGAAGAAAGACGCATAATTCTTCCAATAGATTGTTTGTTAAATTAACATCAATGTTGGCTTCGTAGTCATGAATGATATTTTCATAATGAAGCTTAAAATAGTCGTTAATGGCGTTTATTCGATAAGCATTCATATGAATATCTTGAATGTCATTTTGATTAATAACACCAAATTGGTGCTCATGGGCTGCTTTTTTGATGAATTTTAAGGTGTGAATGCTGTATGCATCTCCGATGTTTTTTTCTTGATTGTATTGCTCTGACAAAATGTGGAGTAGGTTGTGTCGATGTTGAGACAATTGGGTGTCTACCCAATTTGAGTGGCGATGGTATCGCATGAGCGCGTATTCAAAGCGCTCTTGTTTTCCTGGCTCACAAACACCTTCCGATGTAGCTTCAAGAACAATGTCTATTAAACCTTTTTTTTCACGTGCATTGAGTTGGTGTTCTTGTTTGGTGTTGGTGTATAAAAATATAAATTGCTCAAAATAAGGAATACATAACTTGTGATGAAGGTGGAATATGCTTACATAAGTTTCAAGGCGGTTGTCGTGAAATGCTTTTAATTGTTGTTTTTCTGCTTCACTGAGATCAAATGTTTGGAACAACACCATGAGGCTTGACCATTTGTCTTTGTCATTGAGTGTGTTGTATTGGGGTATTTTGTCGTTCAGGGTCGCTTGAGTCAACTCGCGAACCA
>CAISSD010000065.1 GCA_903887975.1 uncultured Legionellaceae bacterium
AACCCGACAATGTTTGCATCAAAGCATTGGAAAACGATTTCGAGGTAACCTGGATTGATTTTGAAGAATCTTTTTACGCCAATGCACCAAAAAAGACCGGCAAAGGCACTCCTGGGTTTTATGCACCAGAATTTTTTAACAACAAAAAAGACTGGTACCACCAACTGGAAAATAGAGGCAACAGTGAAAAACTGTTTATGCTGACATTTAAAAAAGATTATCAAGATTATTTTACACAAGCCTCCGATTGCTATGCTTTGGGCTGTGTGTTGTTGCACCTTGATTTACCACAAACATCTGAATACTATCAACTAACCCGACAACTACTGGACCAAGATGTTCATGTACGCATGAATGCCCTACAGCACCATCATGCGCCAACACCCTGAAATCGCCCAAGGAAAAAGTACCATCGAACCCAAAGACACGCCCAACAATAAGGCCAAAATACCCAGGGGTGATGTGGTAGTCGTCACATCACTCCCAAAAATAATCAATGGAATGACCAGGGGCAACACAATCAATCCCATCAAAACAGATTTTTGGCGCACCCCCATGCCAAGCACCGATGCCAAAGCACAAAGGCAAAGCATGGCGGGCGTGCCTAAAAAAAGCCCCAACATCAATTGCATGATTTCCATTGAATTTAAAGCAAACAACAACCCCAACAAAGGACACATCAAGAGGATCGGCACAATGGTGATGAACCAAAAAACCAAAAGTTTGGCAACCATAAACACACTCATGGGTTGATTTGAAAGTAGCCATAACTCAATAACGCCCTCATCATGATCATGCTGAAACATCCCTTCTGCCGATAAAAGCAAGGCGAACAACACCGAAAGCCAAAGATACCCTGGCACAATGGCATGCAACAAGGTCGTATTCGCAGGCAAACACAAGGGCAAAATCACCATCATCAATAAAAAAAACAAACCAGCATGAGCGATTTTATGCCATTGACGTCGACATAAAGTCCATTCACGAAAAATTTGATTTTTAAATAAAGCCATCATAACGAGTAATCCACAACATCAACAAAAAGCGAGTCTAAAACATGATGCGCCGTCACAACGACACCACCGCCAGATTTTAAATGCGCCAGCAATAATGAATTTAAATACGCCACCGCATCACCGTCCAACCCCATCCATGGTTCATCCAAAAGCCATAATGTTGCTTGTGTGGTTCGCAATCGCATCAATGCCACTTTGCGCCGTTGCCCTGCAGACAACAACCCACACCATACATCATGCATGTGGACCATGGAAAAGGGTGTTAATATCTCCTCCATAGACTCATGCCATCCAGCATCAAAACGTAAATACTCTGCAACGGTTAAATAAGGATGAACGCCTGTTTTGTGGCCAATATAACAAATGGATTCTTGATGACGAACAACACCAGAAAGTGGCGTGATTAATCCGGACAATAGTTTAAGCAACGTTGATTTACCAGCACCATTAGCCCCCTTGAGATGCAATATTTGACCATACTCAAGCGAAAAGGTAATGTTTTTTAACAAAGGCTCATCATCATAATCAAAATATAAATCAGAAACATGCAACATGTTGACCCAGTGTTGTCCATGGTTAAAAATAAGATCATACCACAAATCACTGTTCTAAAATCATCGGTTCAATGATAAGATGATGCAACATCAAACAGGGGTTATCATGTATTTTTTAAATCATTACGGATTATTTCTAGCAGAAACCATCACCTTGGTTTTGGCCGTGTTGTTTGTATTGGCCAACATCGTCTCTATGACGAGAAAACCCAAGCATCATTTAGAAATCATCTCGTTAAACAAAGAATACGATCTCATCAAAAACGAAGTCCACAAATCCATCACAGGAAAAAAACCTAAAAAATTAAAAAAAGACAAAAAAGACGCCGAAAAAAACAAGCTTTTTGTCATCGATTTTAATGGTGACATCAAAGCCTCACAAGTCGAACAACTTCGTGATGAAATCTCGGCCATCCTAACGATTGCCACCCCCAAAGACGAGGTTTTGGTACGACTTGAAAGCCCAGGAGGCGCTGTCAATGGCTACGGTTTGGCGGCTTCACAATTGCAACGCATCAACGACAAACACATTCCCTTAACCATTTGCATCGACAAAATAGCCGCCAGTGGTGGCTATTTGATGGCCTGTCTTGCCCAGCAAATCATTGCCGCTCCTTTTGCCATTATTGGATCTATTGGTGTTGTGGCACAAATGCCAAACTTTCATCGATGGCTTAAAAAACATGACATTGATTTTGAATTACTAACCGCAGGTAAATACAAGCGAACGCTGACTTTATTTGCCGAAAACACCGATAAAGGCCGAGAAAAATTCAAACAAGATTTGGAACAAATCCATCATGTTTTTCGCGATTATGTTTTAAGCCATCGCCAGAACATCAATATTGACGAGGTTGCAACCGGTGAGCATTGGCTGGCAAAAGATGCGCTTGAACTACGATTGGTTGACAAATTACAAACCAGCGATGATTACATCCTACATCAATTGCCATTAAAAAACATTTTCAAAATCTGCATTCATGCCAAACCCACCTTGGCTGATAAAGTGTTGAAGCCAGCCATGAAGCTCTTGCACCCCTGGGCTTAGTGCCTGACTCTGAGCAGACATCAACGCTTCTTTCCACCGCTTGGCGTAAGGCATACCATGCATCATGTTGTACAAGGGTTTAAGCAACAATGCCAACGAGGTGTTGGGTCGTGCGTCTGCCACCAAAACGGCGTAATCCAAATAATGTTGTAGTGCATGGCTTCGAGAAATCAGGGGCTCGTCCTGATAGACATCATGATGAATGGTCGCCATAGCATAAGGATTTTGGCACGCCAATCGACCCAACATCACACCATCCACCAGCAAAAGATGCTGATGAACTTCTTCAATGCAGGTGACATGACCATTTAAAATCACAGGAATGTCGGCATGCCGCTCTTTGATGCGATACACATAATCATAATGCAGTGGCGGAATCATGCGATTTTGTTTGGGGCTCAATCCTTTAAGCCAAGCACTACGCGCATGCACAATCAATTCATTGCAACCGGCATCCACAAGATGTTGCACAAAATCAGAAAAAAAAGCAAAGCTGTCCTCCTCATCCACACCAATTCTGGTTTTAGCGGTGATGGGAATGGACACTGCTGATTTAAGCGCTTTAATGATTGCGGCAACATGCAAAGGCTCTTTCATCAAACACGCACCGAATCGTCCTGCTTGTACTTTATCACTGGGACAACCTAAGTTTAAATTAATGGCCATAAATCCGGCTTCTTCACCCATTTGAGCCGCCGCAACCAAACCGCAAATGTCTGAGCCACCCAATTGCAATACCACATCACCTTCAATAGGATGTTTGTCCAAAGCACGCCTTGGCTGATTTAAGATGGCACCTGGGGTTTGCATTTCGGTGTACAACGTTATTTTGGGTGCAAGCAGTCGCATCAACACCCTAAAATGGGTATAAGTCCAATCAATCATCGGCGCTACGGCAATTTTTGTCATGAATACATCGTTCGTCTGGTCAATTTAGAAAAAATATTATATACTATTGGCGCTGTTAAATCTGTAGGAGTTCATCATGAATCTACCCCCAAACGCCCTAGGATCGGTCAAATCTTATTTTTTATCGTTGCAGGAAAAAATTTGTCATGCATTAGAATCAATCGATGGTCAC
>CAISSD010000066.1 GCA_903887975.1 uncultured Legionellaceae bacterium
TAACCCTTGATGGTCTTGGCCAAAATCACCGTAGGACCGTCCTTAAATGCCACCGCATCAGCGTAAGCCGCATAAACTTTTTGCGGATCGAGCCCACCGCGATTTAAGCGCCAAATCTCGTCATCAGAAAGGTGTTCCACCATTTTTTTAAGCTCAGGACTCACCCCAAAAAAATGCTCCCGCACATAAGCACCATCATTGGCTTTATACGCTTGATATTCACCATCCAAACACTCATCCATGCGTTTTTGCAACAATCCTTGGTTATCTGCTTTCAACAAATCATCCCAGCGTGTTCCCCAAACGACTTTAATCACATGCCAACCCGCACCTTTAAAAATTCGCTCCAACTCTTGAATGATTTTGCCGTTACCACGAACTGGGCCATCCAGCCGCTGTAAATTACAATTCACCACAAAAATAAGATTATCAAGCTTCTCACGCGCAGCAATCGACAATGCGCCCAAAGATTCCGGCTCATCCATCTCGCCATCGCCTAAAAATGCCCAAACTTTACGCGCCGATGGCGCTAAAAGACCGCGATTTTCCAAATACTTCATGAATCGCGCTTGATAAATGGCTTGAATGGGGCCAAGTCCCATAGAAACGGTTGGAAATTGCCAAAAATCTGGCATAAGCCATGGATGTGGGTACGAAGATAAGCCATCAACCTCGACTTCTTGACGAAAATACCCCAATTGCTTGGCACTTAATCGCCCTTCTAAAAAGGCACGTGCATAAATACCAGGAGCACAATGTCCTTGAAAAAAAATCAAATCGCCAGGCGTGTTGGTGCTTGAGCCCTTAAAAAAATAATTAAACCCCGTATCATAAAGCGTTGCGGCTGAAGCATAAGATGCAATATGCCCCCCCAATTCGGGTGCATACTTGCCAGCACGCAACACCATGGCCACAGCATTCCAGCGAATCATGGCATTGATGCTTCGAACCACTTCAATATCATTAGGCATCAACGCTTCTTCAGTTACATTGATGGTGTTTCGATAAGGGGTATTGAACGAGCATTCTAATGAAATACCCAAGGTATTTGCAGTATGCAGCAAAGATTGCAAAATAAATGCAGCACGTGCTGCACCATCGCTTGCCACCACAGCATTTAAAGCTTCTGACCATTCATTGGTTTCAATGGGGTCGATATCGTCAAACGGCTTTTGACTCATGATCATTTTCCTCTATAAACACCAAAACATGCTTTGGTGCATGTTGTGTAATCGGTATAACAAGCACATGTGGTCTTAAGACACTGTAAGGGATCTTGATACGCACCAACCTCGCGATGAACCACGCCACCAGCGACGGTATTTTCGTGAACAAAATCACGATAATGTTTTCTGGTGCCACACCTTTGCTTTGAAACACAATGGGCTTTATCATCAACACATTCATGACTACATTTTTGATAGTGATTATAGCATTGTTTTTTGCACACACCATCGTTGGGGCCAATATGAGGCAACGGATGAGGTTTGATGTAATTACAGCTTGAAAGCAACATCAACCCCATCAAACTGATGAAGCAATATAATTTCATGATTTAATCCTTACGCATTTTATCAGTCAACGACATAGGGGTTGGGTATTTTAAAACCACCATATACGAGGAAACAATAAAGGTTAAAATGGTGGTTGCTTGAATCAAATTCGACGCGGCATCGGAAATTAAATGCGTACTCCATGCAATACTGGCCACCAACAAAGAAAATTCGCTGGCTTGCCCCAAACGAAACCCAACTTCTTTGGCAACGCTTGCTTTTTCACCCGACTTGACCAACAAAAATTTAAAGCACAATGGCTTTAAGACCAACATTAATAAAGCCAATACACAGGCTGGTACGATGACTTGCGCGGCATAACTAAAATTAAACGTCGCGCCCACCGCAAAAAAGAACATCACCAAGAAAAAATCTCGAAGTGGTTTTAGACTCTCCGCAATAAACAAAGAAATAGGACTTGACGCCAAAGCCACACCGGCCACAAAAGCACCAATATCTTCGGACAAACCCAATTTTTTAGCAAGAAACGACATTCCCAAACACCAACCAATCGAGAGTAAAAATACATATTCTTGCGTTCTGTCAAATCGCGCCAATAACCTTACCAAAATATAACGCTCAACCCCAAATGCAAAAAAAATCAATGCGGGCAATGCCAAGCCAACCATCAATAAATTTTTCCAATACAATCCGCCAACCAAATCACCCGATGCACCATTTATCATGACCAACACCACGATGGCGATTAAATCTTGCATCAACAAGACACTAATCATCACCTCACCGGTGTGTTGGTGATGCAGTATGGTGGTGGGCAATAATTTCAAGCCAATAATGGTACTGGAAAACATCATGGCCGCACCCAAAATCCCCGATTCAAGATGACTAAGCCCTGCCCACAAGCCCACCATATAAGCAACCCAAGCAAACAAAAAAGAACTCAGCAGCGCAATCCAAGTCACTTTTTTTAGCATGTGCACCAGATTTTGGGGTTGTAAATGTAAGCCCAATAAAAACAACAAAAACACAATACCAACATCACCAACTTCGCGAACAACCGTTAAATCATACACCAAACCGCTACCCCAAGGACCAAGTGCCGCACCAAGCAGGATATAAGCCACCAAAAGTGATTGACGAGTATACAACACCAAGGTCGACAAGATGGCCGCGCCAACAAAAATCAAAAATACAGTGTAAAATACGGTTGTGTTGTCATGCATAACGTCTTACCTTTAAAAATTTTATGTCAAAAGATCAGGGTGATCACTAAAAACGGCATCAACACCCATGATGAACAATTGCTCCGCCAATGCTTTGTTGTTCACCGTATAAACCGCCACTGCTTGTCCTTGTTCTTTGATTGCTCGAACCCTTTGTGGTGTAACGCATCGATGCGGCAAATGCACCGAAACACAATCAAGTTTGGCAGCTGACTGATACCCATCATCCCATTCAGACAACAACAACCCCAATGGTAATTCGGGCATCTTTTCATGGCACCACGCCAACGATGGCACATCAAAACTTGATATCAGTGGCCATGGTTTATCTTTGGGCCAATAATGATTCAACTGCAACAACACCGCTTCGGTGGTTTGTTGGCTTGTGTCTGCAACCGGCTTTAGTTCAATATTGGCGTGTAACCCCAAGTTTAACAAGCATGCCAAAGCCCTTTCAAACGTTGGAATGGGTTCTCCTTGAAATTGCTCTGAAAACCAACTCCCCGCATCCAGGCTCTTTAAAACCTTTGATGTTGCATGATAAAACAAACCTTGACCATTGGTGGTTCGTCCAAGATGTTCATCATGAAACACATAAACATCTCCTTCGTGATTCATCATCACATCAAATTCAATACAATCCGCGCCCAAGATCTTTGCTTGATGAAAAGATGCCAACGTATTTTCAGGAGCAACCACCGATGCCCCCCGATGTGCAATGACTTGTTGTTTGGCAAACACAACCATGCCGATCAACCAAAAAACGGACCTTGGCTCATATTCTACTTGAAAACACTGGATTGATGCCATTGATTTTTATATACTGAGCATCAATTTCAATGCATTCATGTGTCAGGATTATATGTTTCTACGAAGGATCATCATCATCAGCTTAATCTTAAGCGCCCATACGACTTATTCGAGTAATAAAAGATCAGTCGTCATGCCTGAAATCGTCAGTTGCCCGGCTTATTATTGTCATAATTTGAATGAAAGTGAATGTAAAGAACAAAAACCCATTTGTAAAAAAGAAGGTGTAACCTGTGTGGTAAGCTGTACCAATACTGAGGGTCATTGCATGCCCTGTCACTACGACATCAACCAACCCCATCCCAAAGAACCCGAGA
>CAISSD010000067.1 GCA_903887975.1 uncultured Legionellaceae bacterium
AATTGGCCAAAGTCATCACCAATGATGAATTGGATGCTTTATCTGGCGGGGTTGGTAACGCACAATTTTGTGTCACGCAATATTGGACGTTCGGCATTAATGATGTTCCTCACGTTGATTTTACTTGTGATTGGTGATTTTTGTTTTATTTAAAGGGAATGCTGTATGAACGTTCTTATTCCAACCGAGCCCAGAGACTCACACGCTGTTGTGGTTCGTCTGGCTTTAGAATCCTTAGGTCATGAAGCACGTTGCTTGATGACGGCCGATCACCCCACCAAACAAAAAAATTCAATGCACATTGAACAAGACTGTTTTGCGTGGAAAAGTCGGTATCACGAAGAGGCTATTCAAGCCCATCATTACGATGTGGTTTGGTGGCGTCGTCCCAGAAAACCTTATGTACCCAGCAATTGGGTACATTCTGATGACTATGATTTTGTTTGTCGAGAAAATCGAATGTTTTTTGAAGCGCTAACAGATAGTTTGGCACCCCATGGCTGGTGGGTGAATCCAAAATATGCAGCACTTCGGGCGCAATCGAAGGCATTGCAACTGCAACTGGCGTATCAAGCGGGGATGTTGATTCCCAAAACATTGTGCTCCAACGACCCGCTTGAGATCCGTGCATTTGTTTTGGAGCATGAATCTGACGGCGTGATTTACAAACCTTTAAATGGAACTTTTTGGCGTGAAGAGGACGCCATGAAAATGACCTACACGCGTACGTTGCCGTTTTTGAATCTTCCAAATAATGCTTTGTTGCAAGCTGCACCTGGAATTTATCAAAAAGAAATCAAAAAACAGTACGAGCTTCGGATCACCTGTTTTGGTGACTGCTTGGTGGCGGTTAAAATAGATTCACAACTTCATGCCGAAACACAGATGGATTGGCGTGAACACCAGCATTTCCCATTATCCATTGAACCTTATGCATTACCGCATCGATTAGAGCAACAAATTCGAAGCTTTATGCGTGCCTTGGGCATTGTTTTTGGTTGTTTTGATTTTATTGTGACGCCGGATGATCAGTATGTGTTTCTTGAGGTGAATGAACAAGGGCAGTTTTTGTGGATTGAGGAGCGCAATCGTGATGTGAAGTTGTTGGATCGATTTATTCAATTTTTGTTGTCGCAAACACAATCTTTTGAATGGATGCCGCATCAAACCAAACTTTCGATTGAAGATTTTGCTCTTGACACGAATCTCTTGGTTCAGGATTATCTGCGTCATCATGTGGATTTGAATGCAATCAATATGATACCCAACTAAGTCTATTTATTTTACAGGAGTTATTTTATGTTTAAAATCATGATGTTTATGAGTGTATGGTTGTTTTCGATGCTGAGTTATGGTTACCCGCTCACCATTGATGTGCATGGAACAAGCGACGAACAAAGTACGGTTTTGATTCAAAAGTACCAAGAAAGAATTCATCAGATGGTGTCGTTGATGCATATTGATGATGAAGACAAAATGCCTAAAAAAACTTTAGAAGCCTCTCGGCAGTTGATAAGAACATTACATGATGCATTGGTCGCCGACATTAAAAAAGAAGGTCCTTTTGAAGCGGTGGTGATTAATGGGGTTATTTATCCTGAAACCAAGACCATGAACATCACCATTGATGTGGTTCAAAAAAAT
>CAISSD010000068.1 GCA_903887975.1 uncultured Legionellaceae bacterium
GGGGGTGCCTTGACGAACTGGAGTGCTGGGCTCTGAAGTTAAGGAGATTTCGTCTGTAATGGGATTTTTAAATATAAATTCATCCTTATTTTCTTCTGATTTTTGTTTTTTTGGGGCACCACTCAATGTTCTCAACAAACGTTTCATTCCACACTCCAGTCAATAAAATTAATCCTTGTTGAGGCCATCCCCAACGAAGGCGATTATATTTTATTTATACAGTCAATGAAAGTGTAACTTAGTCCCTAAGTGTCCAAACACGAAGGCCTTTTGATGCATCATTTTTTGCCCAAACCAAAAACGGTCCTTGACTGCGATTGTTTGGTGCATTGGGGCTTGTGAGCGCGACACTAAAACTTTGTTTTTGATGCAATGCACTGATGGTCGACCACATGGTGTTGATGTTGGCACCGTGATCTTTGATCACCAATTGATGGTCTTGAAATAAAATACTCACCGGCTCTTGATGCAAGGCTTTTTTAAGCGCAAATTCAAGACGTCGCCATTTGTATGTCTGTTGGCGTCTTGCATCGGCGCCACTGGGTTGTTGTTGAAATGCCACACGTTTTTGTGGGTGCTGAGATTTGGTAATAATATGACCGTCAGGTTTTTGGCGCAGTAAAAAATCACACAAGTGATCCACCATTGAGCGATATTGGCCAGAAACATTGGGTTTGGTCCCAGGGCGCGTATTGATGAACATCGCAAAGGCCAAGGTATGCCCATTGGCCGTGTACAAATAACCCGATAGACTCACAACCCCGGTCATGGATCCTGTTTTGGCACGAACCAAGCCCTGTTGCCAGGGTTTTCGAAGACGTCGCTGTAGCGTACCATCTTGGCCAGAGATGGGGAGGGCTGCAATGTATTCATAAGCCAGTGGAAACCGGCCGTGTAAAAATTGTAATAAATCAACGGTTTGAGCCGCTGTGAGTCTATCGTTTCTTGACAAACCAGAGCCATCAACCAGAATGGCTTGATTGAGTTTAATTCCTGTTTGCGCTTGTAAAAATTGTTTGATGGTCGTTTGTGCCTCAGGCCAGTTCACAGGCGCACCGTGTAATTTTGCTGCAGCATGTAAAAATAAACCATCAGCATACAAGTTGTCCGAGGGTTTTAAGGTATCGGCCATTAACTGGGTGATGGGTTTGGAGTGGTGGGATCCCAGTAAAAAAGTTTTGGACGCACGTTGTCCCAACATGATATTGCCCATATGGTTTATTTGCGCTTTGCTTAATAATTTTTTGATGGTGTCTTCGGTGTAGCGTAAGGGGTTTTGAATGGCAAGACGTTCTTGAACGGCTCCTTGTCGCATGTTGATGCAACCCTGTGCCACCAAAACATTATCATGATTCATTTTAACACTCACACCACATCCTTTGCTATTGCGTTTGGTTTGGATGTGGTTTTCTAAGGCGATGGCGGCATTTTTGGGTGTGAATTCAATGAATGCGGGTAATCCTTCTTTCCAGGAGGGGTTGATGGTGATGGTGACGCGATTTTCATCCAAGACAACAGGGGCAAGAGCTGCCCCATAACCAAACGCCAAATCTTTAGGCACCACGCCCGAGGCGTAGGGATCAATGCCCTGCCTTTGACTTACCAAAATAATATTGCCTTTGATGGTTTTAATATGCCAATGATGGAGTGCGCTCAGTAAGTTTTTTAAATCAAACTGGGTCAGCGATGGGTCGCCAGGCATGGTGAGGTAAAGATTGCCATTCAAAACGCCTTGTTGAATCACGGGGGCATCGGTGCTTAATTGGGTTTGAAACTGATAATCTGGCCCCAATGCCAATAAAGCCGCCGCTTCTGAATAGAGCTTCATGTTGCTTGCTGGAATCAAAAGTTGTTGCGCATTTCGCTCATACAATACTTCAGAGGTGTCCAAATCAAGAATTTTAATACCCATGTTGATGGTTGGGTCGACCTTATTGATGATGGCGTTGATTTGGGGTTGAAGGTTTGTGGCATAAGCCATGTTTACTATTAAAGAGGCAAGACAAAATAAGAACATCCGTTTCATAAAACATAAACCTTAAAAAAAATTAAATTGATTCATCATACGCTAACCCCAGTCGCTCTAAAAGTCCTTGGAAAGTATCTAGATCAAAATAGGAGATTATGATTTGACCACTTTGATTGGGTTGAGTCGAAATGGTAACTGGTGTTCCCAGTTGTTCGGAGAGTTGGGTTTCTAAGTATGACAGATTGGGATCAGAAAAGGGTTGGTTGGTGACTACTTTTTCTTCACGAACCGCAACCTCCAATTGTCTTACCGACCAATCGTGACGTTGAATTTTTTGGCTGAATGCGATTTGTTGTTGCGGCGTTAACCCCACCAACATGCGCGCATGGCCAAGCGACAGCACGCCATCACTGATGTGTGCTTTCACCACGTCGCACAGGGACAATAATCTTAATAAATTGGCAATGTGGCTTCGAGATTTTCCCACCAAGCTACTGATGCTGGCTTGAGTGTGATTAAATTCTTCGAGGAGTCTTTGATAGGCGGTGGCTTCTTCCAAAATATTCAGATCAGCACGTTGAATGTTTTCAATCAAAGCCACTGCGGCAGCTTCTTCGTTGGTGTAGGTTGTAATTAAACAAGGAATTTCGGCTAATCCTGCCAATTGCGCTGCACGCCAGCGTCGCTCACCTGCGATGATTTCAAATTGATGGGTATTGATGGCTCGTATGATTAAAGGTTCAATTAAACCTTGGGTTTTGATGGATTGAGCCAGTTCTTCTAAAGCGTGTGGTTCAAAGTTTTTTCGAGGTTGATACGCACCCGGTTGTAATTGTTCAAGGGGTATGGATTCTAAAATAGGTGACATGATGCAACAACATAAGTGGCTGTGCTATGATTCTACCTCTTTTTAATCAAGGTTTTCCATCCATGACGCA